>JBNJFN010000130.1:0-8096 GCA_051746885.1 Bacteroidota bacterium
CTCATTCCATCTTCAACACTTTAGCACCTCGTATCTTGCTCTGTCTTATCTCCATCAATGCCTGGTTGGCCTTTTCCAGGGGATAATCTTCATAATCGGGTTTTATAGGGATCTCAGCAGCCAGCTCCAAAAACTCACTCACATCCCTTCGTTCCACATTGGCTACACTCTTAATCTCTTTTTCCAGCCACATATGACTGGAATAATCAATATTCCGGAGGTACTCAATATCCGTATTCTCCTTACGAATGGCATTGATCACCAGACGGCCGCCGGCATCAAGCCTTCTTAATGCTTCCACTACCGGTTTCCAAACAGGTGTGGTATCTATAATCGCATCAAGCATTTGGGGAGGCTTGTCTTCTGTATCGCCTGCCCAGGCTGCTCCAAGCGATTTGGCAAACTTTCGCTCTTTCGGATTCCGGGCGAACACATAAACGGGAGACTTCGGATACATATGTTTTGCCATCTTAAGTACCAGGTGACCGGAAGCCCCAAAGCCAGTCAGCCCGAGAATGTGTCCGTCTTTCAGGTTGGTCAGCCGCAGCGAACGATACCCGATGGCACCGGCACATAGTAAAGGTGCAGCCTCGGAATCGTTAAAAACTTCGGGGATGGGATAGGCAAAGCCTTCGGGAACCACCATATATTCCGCATAACCACCATGGGCATCTCTTCCCGTGGCCTCAAACGTTTCGCATAAATTTTCATTCCCATTCTTACACTGCTTACATTTACCGCAGGCAGAAAAAATCCAGGCCACCCCTACCCTTTCACCTTTACTGAATCGTTTTGCGTGTTTTCCGTGTTTTTCCACGTACCCAACAACCTGATGCCCCAATATGACCGGAAATTTTGGGGGTGGTGTACGACCCTCGATCTCATCCAACTCAGTATGGCACACGCCGCATCTGGAAACCCGTATCAATATCTCACCTTCCAGAGGTTCGGGCACAGGCCGGTCAACCGCTTCCAGAGGTTCATCTTCTTTCTTTAGATCAGCCAGATTCCTTAAAACCATTGCTTTCATAGTAAAATTTTTTCCGGATTATTACTCTAAAGATAAAGCAATACTCAATTTCAGACAACAAATTTTATAAAATGGTTCAATACTGAACATCCAAAGTGCGATAACGAACACTTACGACCCCTTAGCAATAATACAACTTATTATATATCAAATAATTATATATTTTGGTTTAATTTTTGAAATGGGTGTATAGATCCAATAGGAGTCTTCAAACATGAAGAATTGAGTTTCAACAGGGACAACCAAACACCAGTAAAAAATTTTAAAAATGAAAAAGTCAACAATCATCATTCTGATCATTTGTGCTTTCTCTCTGGTATCTTTTGAGTTCATCATGATAAAGGATTATCTTAATTTCTTATGTATGGAAAGCACAAATGTCGAACAAAAAGCTTTTGAAAGAGCAGAAAAGGGCAATCTGTTAATGATGCCATCAAAACATGCAACTTACGGATGGCTTCCATATGATACGCTTCCTGTGATGAAGCAAAAGCAAGGAATGGAACCCTTTTTGTCCCCCTACGGTAAAAAACGTCTATTCATTCAGATGAACCAGGAAACCGATACGCTCCGTAACGGGGTGTATTTTCAAAACGAAAACAATCAGGGTGGAGACAACCACCACCGTTGACCAAATCAGAAAGCAGATCCAAAGCGTGCGAATTGAAAACAAAAATCTTTGATTCAAATATTTTTTGAATCAATCAAACAAGATGGACTCTTCAATGTTCAGCTCTCCGGCAACATACCGGGCAACATTGTGATTAAGCCAGTTGGGCTTATGAGCATCAGAGCCTATCACAAATCTGAACTGGCCGGCAAAAGGTGCCAGTTTATTTCTCCAGTCGTTCTTCCAAACATAGCGATTGTTAATTTCTATATAACATTCGGGGGGTACCTTTCCCAAATCCGTTTTAAGAACCATCGGATGAGCAATAATTACCGGCTTTCCTGTAGCCAGCAACTCTTCAATTCCATGGTATTCTGACCGGTAATCGCGGCAGTGGTAAATGTAATATTCAAAATCAAGTTGTGCCGCTTCCTGTGTATATTCAGATCCGTCTACTTCCGTACCTGCATGAAATCCGTATTGCTTTAAAGTGGCTTGATATTCCTCAAACCTTTCATAAAAATGTTCAAAGTGATCGCTTATGCCGATGACTTGGGCATGCCTGATTCGTGAAATCAGTTCGGGGGTTTGTTGTTCTGCAACAGCGCTGTCAAGATGGGAAAATGTTGTATGTATATGTAAATCCTGTGGAACCCTGCATTCCGCTTTATTCATGATGTGTTTGTGATTAGTGGATCTTTTAAATTAGAATTTCATTTTCTGCCTAAAAATGCAAGCAAATTAAATATAAGTACTCCAATTGCCATATCGCTTACTGATTATTGCTACTCACTCTTCTCCCCCTCGCTCGCCCCTGACCCCTGAAGGGGTATCCGCCGCACTTCTACAAGTCTCTTCGTCACTTCATACTTCATGGCGCTCACTACTCCCGAATCATTACCCTCTTTCTCTCCCTTCGTCTCTCAGTCTCTTCTTACTGTTTACTGCCTACTGCCTACTTCTTACTGCTTACTTACTGCTGCTTCCTCCCCTTCTCGTCTTCACCTCTTCCTCAACCGCTCACAGTTTCCAGGCTAAACTACATTCTCTCCGGCAAATCAATGCCCAGAAGCCACATGGCTTCACGAATGACCTTTGAAACCTGAGATGAAAGCACCAGCCGCAATTGCATAGAAGGCACACGCTCAGCCCTCAGTACAGGATAGTCATGATAAAACTGGTTGAATTCCCGGGCAAGTTCATATACAAAATTGGCGATCACTGAAGGATTCCCTTGTTCTGCAGCTTCGGATATTTCATAGGGAAACTGATGGATCAATTTGATTAGCTGGCTTTCTTTAGCATTGACAGCCGTATTTTCATCCACATGGTCCGGTATTTCAATATTTCTGCTGCCGGCTTTGTCCAGCAAAGAATTGATCCTTGCGTAGCTGTATTGAATGAAAGGCCCTGTGTTACCGTTAAAATCAACCGATTCTTCCGGATCAAAAGTCATGTTCTTTTTGGGGTCCACCTTTAGAATAAAATACTTTAGCGCTCCCAAACCCACCGTACGGTATATCCGTTTTTTTTCCTCTTTCCTGAAATCCCCTATCTTACCCGAATCTTTTGAGATGGTTTCGGCTGTTTGTATCATCTCATCAATGAGATCATCGGCATCTACAACGGTACCTTCCCTGGATTTCATTTTGCCTTCCGGAAGTTCAACCATACCATAAGCTAGGTGATAAAGGTTATCCGACCATTCATACCCCAACTGGTCCAGCAGAATTTTCAGTACCTGGAAATGATAATTCTGTTCATTACCCACCACATAGATATGGTGATCAAATTTAAATTCATTGTACCGCTGTATGGCAGTACCGATATCCTGTGTGATATAAACTGAAGTACCGTCTTTTCTGAGCAACAGTTTCTGATCCAGACCTTCATCCGACAGATCCGCCCATACCGATCCGTCTTCTTCCCTGTAAAATACTCCACGATCCACTCCTTTAAAGACTTCTTTCTTACCGGCCTGATATACTTCCGACTCAAAGTATATCTTATCAAAATCCACCCCGAGGGCCTGATAAGTCTCATCAAATCCTTCCAAAACCCACGAATTCATTGTTTTCCACAACTTCACTGTATCGGGGTCATCATTTTCCCATTTGTTTAACATTTGCTGGGCTTCTTTAATGAGAGGAGCTTCCTTCTCCGCCTGTGCTTTAGTCATTCCCTTGCCTGTAAGCTCCTGAACCTGTTTTTTGTATTCTTTATCGAACTTCACATAATAATCTCCGACCAAATGATCTCCTTTAACCCCTGCAGATTCCGGAGTCACTCCATTTCCCCATTTCTGCCAGGCCAACATGGATTTGCATATATGGATCCCCCGGTCGTTTACCAGATTGACCTTTTTAACATCATTCCCGATTGCTTTCAGGATCCTGGAAATAGAAAAACCAAGAAGGTTGTTTCTTATATGCCCCAAATGTAAGGGTTTATTGGTATTGGGAGAAGAATATTCCACCACTACACGACTCCCTGTATCGCTGGTGAACAAATCGTAGATATTCTTCCTTTGATTCATATTATTGAGAAAACGCAACCAGAAAGCACTGCCAATGGTTAGATTTAAAAATCCCTTGATCACATTGAAATCTGCTATTTCATCCATATGTTCCTTTAAATAAGCACCAAGAGCCTCTCCGGTTTGTTCCGGGGGTTTTTTGGAATGTCTTAGAAACGGGAATACCACAACAGTAAAATCTCCCTGAAAATCCTTCCGCGTACGCTGAATTTGAACCTCCCTGGTATGTACCTCCGTAGAATATAGAGATGCCAGCGCTTTTCTTACCGTTTCCGTTATTCTTGCTTCAATGTTCATTTGGCCGGTTTTTATGTCGTATGTTCAAATCAAATAAAAGTAGCCACAAAGATATATAAGTAGCCAAAAAGAGCTGAAAATAATTTAATATTTTTTATTTGACTTAAATCCGTTGGCTCTTTTGTTATGAAAAATGTAATTTAGCAGTAAATCACATTTTCAACCGATGTAAAATAATTGGTATCATTTTGTAATAAATTTTTGTCACCGGTGTCATAGTTAATATAAAATAGGTTACGGAACTGCAATAACAATGACTGATCAGGAGATTATTCAGGGTCTGAAAAACAAAGATGAAACGGCATTTAAGGAATTTGTGGATAAGTATCAGCATCTGGTGCTGAATGTATCCAACAAATTTGTTCATAATAAGGAAGACGCCATGGATATAGCCCAGGAGGTATTCATAAAGGTCTATGATTCGGTGGATTCTTTCAGGGAACAATCAAAAGTATCCACCTGGTTGTATAAAATAACAGTCAACAAATCATTGAATTATATCAGAGATAAAAAAAGACGGAACATTTTTAGCAGCCTGGATGCGATCTTTGAAAACAATAACTCCGTGGAAAATGTAGCGGACGATCAAAAAATATCTCAGGAACAAATGGAATCAGAAGAGAGAAAAGAGATTCTTTTCAAGGCCATTGACCAGTTGCCGGAGAAACAAAAAACCGCCATAACCCTGAATAAGCTTGAAGGATTATCCTATAAGGAAATAGCAGGGATCATGGATACCTCTGTCACCGAAACAGGGGTGTTGATCAACCGGGCCAGGAACAAGCTGCAAAAAAAACTGGTAGCCCACTTTAAAAAATATTGAAAAGTTGTAATAAAATATTATTATATAGTGTCATAATAAAAAGAAATTCAATAAAGATGAAATGCTCCGAAGTACATAAGCAATTATTCCAATATTTGGATGGAGAATTATCGGAAAGCCAGATAAAGCTTATTTACGATCATCTGGAAAACTGTGCATCATGCCGTTCGATTTGTGAAAATACAAAAGAGGCATGGAATGCTGTCCAAAATGAAGAAATACCCTATCAACCCTTCTTTTATACAAGACTAAAGCAAAAGATGGAAAACAGAAAAACAAAATCTGTTCCCGGCTTTACCCGTATTGGAAGGGCAATTCTGCAGCCGGCCATATATTTTATCGTGCTTGGGCTTGGAATTTATATAGGAGTTCATTTGGGACAGGGGCTGCAAACTCAAAATGAAACTGCTTCCGCAACCGAACAGATCAACTACATTGAGAGTTATGCCAAAAGTCAGTATCTGAACGGTATGGAACTGGAAATAGTAGAACAGGAGCTATTAACGGAAAAACAAGCTGAAAACGAAGAAAACGATGAATAGATTTACAAAGAAACAAATTCTGATAGGAGCGCTGATCCTGCTTTTTGTAATCAATATAGTGGCCTTGGGGACAATTATATATCAAAACTATCAGCACAAATGGAACCAGCCTTCTTTCCCTGTTGAAAAGCCCGACTGGTCAGAACGAAACAGAGACAGCGACGAATGGTCAACACGAAGAAAGGGAAAAGACGGATGGCCCGGGAAAAACGACAGCTTGCAGAGAAAAAGAGGACCACAGGAAGGCCGGGGCTTTGAATACTTCATAAAGAGAAGACTCCAGCTCGATCAAGAGCAATTCCGGAAATTTCGAAAATTGCATAAAGAAAACATGGAGTCAATGAAAGGCATTGCAAAAGAACTCGGTCAAAAAAGAGATACTTTAATGAAAGAGCTGGCCGGAGAAGATCCCGATAGCACTAAAATGAACAGGTTGGCCAGAGAGATCGGAGCGCTTCACACCCAATTGAAAAAAAATACCATCGATCATTTTACAACGATGAAAAATCTCTGCGGGCCTGAACAGAGAGAAGAATTAAACAAGATGATCATGGAAATGTCACAACACGAGAGGCATAAGACCGGACCCGGCATGAGACAAGGTGACAGGCCACATGGCAGAATGGACGGAAAACGGTAGTAAATCAATTAAAAATTAACCATTAAAATCAAATCAAAATGAAACAATTCAATCGATTATCAACAATTCTTTTAATAGGGCTGTTTCTTTTTTCAGCCGCGAATGCTATGGCTCAAAGAGGCCAGGGTTCCAAAGGCCAGGGTATGGGTAAGGCCGATGGCCCCGGAGTTCTAAAACAATGCCAGATGATCCCTGATCTGACAGAGGAACAACAAGAACAAATTAAAGACCTCAGGGTTGATCAAATGAAAGAAATGACCCAGTACCGAAACAATTTAACAGAAAGAAGGGCTTCACTCAGAACACTTCAAACACAGGAAAGCCCTGACATGGAGGCCATCAACAACACCATTGAAGAAATGGGAGAGATACGTACCGAAATGCATAAAGCCCGTGCTGAACATCATCAGGAAATAAGGGAAATCCTCACGGAAGAACAGCGTGCCTTCTTCGATTCCCGTATGAAAAGATCGCGGGGCAATTTTATGCAACAACGTATGGGAAACATGAGAGGAAATAGAGGGATGTGTCCTATGGGAAGAATGCGCATGAACCCAAATAATTAATTATTAACTGAGTCGAAAAAAACGCCGGAATTGTTTTCCATTCCGACGTTTTTTATGCTCTGAACGTTCTTTATTCATTCAAACAATCCTTCATCCCTGATTACCATTAAAATTGAATTATGGGGAACAATAACATACCGTTCATTCTTAAAAATGATCTCATGAGCAGCACTCTGTAAATAAACAGCCAAATCCCCTTCCCTTGGCTGCAGAGGAACATACTTCACCTCATCCTGTTTGTCTTTCCATGGTTCATCCTCATCAGTAACGGCAGGTATGGGATATCCGGGTCCCACCTTCAGCACGTAACCACTGTGGATCTTCTCTTTTTCCTGTACACTGGGGGGAAGATACAATCCTGATTTGGTTTTGGATTGTGGATCCTTGGGTTTGATCAACACCCGGTCGCCAATGAGAATGAATTTACTGAGATCCTGATCACCTATTTCTAAAGCCATAATTCTGATTTTTGTGTGCGCAAATATAGCATCCTCAAGAAAAATAACTCACATTTTGTATCTTTATTTTTTCTTACTTGGGGCGCATGGTTTTCAATACATCTGATTGATGGCTTTACCCCAGGCATTTCTCTGGCTGATCTTAAATTTCAGCTCATCTCCTCCCCTGGTCACTATATTCAGTCCATTGGATGAAAAAGCACTGGTGTTGAAAAATATGACTTCCTCAATATCCGTGGGCATGATCTCCATGTTATATTCTGATTGATCAGGCGATTTAAAATACACCCTCTGATTGGTGAGGATCAGCTTGCCGGCAATTTTTCCTTTTCCGTTCAGGTGCTGGGAGTCCCCAGCTCTAACCACAACCTCATTGGGTTTAAGATCTACTTTCATGATTGAAATTTTTTGTTACAAATATATCACTATATCACATTCTATGCCAAAAATTATTTTTCAACTAAAAATCAAATGCTTACATGAAATTGCAGGATGCTTAACCGTTGGTTTATGAACGATATTGGCACAACCCCCGTACGGAATTGAACATTTTCCACGTGTTTATTTTTTATTTATTGTTCACATGAATCCTAA
>JBNJFN010000131.1:0-8047 GCA_051746885.1 Bacteroidota bacterium
GGCGAGCTTATATTAAAAGGAGCCGGAGGGCATAACCTGAAAAATATAAACGTGCAATTTCCCCTTGGGCGGTTCATTTGCATTACCGGAGTCTCAGGAAGTGGAAAATCTACCCTGATAAATGAAACCCTACAGCCTATTTTAAGTAAAAGTTTTTACCGTTCTTATAAAGATCCTTTACCTTATAAGGAAATTGAAGGTATGGAACATCTAAATAAAGTAATTGAAGTGGATCAAACTCCTTTGGGCAGGACGCCGCGTTCAAATCCTGCTACCTATACAGGAGTCTTTTCGGACATACGCAGCTTGTTTGCCCAAACGCCTGAGGCCAGGATCAGGGGCTATAAACCGGGGCGGTTTTCTTTTAATGTTAAGGGAGGAAGATGTGAAACCTGCAAGGGAGCGGGTTTACAGGTGATTGAGATGAATTTTCTACCTGATGTGTATGTGCATTGCAAGGATTGCAACGGCAAACGCTATAACCGCGAAACCCTGGAAATAAGATATAAGGGAAAAACAATCAGCGATGTCCTGGATATGACCATTGATCATGCATCAGAGTTTTTTGAAAACATACCTTCTATTTACACCAAATTGCAGGTTATGAAGGATGTAGGATTGGGATATGTTACTCTTGGTCAGCCATCAACCACTCTTTCAGGCGGGGAATCGCAGCGAGTCAAACTGGCAGCTGAGCTGGCCAGGAGAAATACAGGCAAAACACTGTTCATTCTTGATGAACCAACAACCGGACTTCATTTTGAGGATGTACGGGTTCTGCTTAATGTGTTGAACTCTTTGGTGGATAAAAACAATACCGTTATTGTTATCGAACACAATATGGAAGTAATTAAAGTAGCGGATTATATCGTAGATATGGGAAAAGAAGGAGGGAACCGGGGTGGGGAGGTAGTTGTTGCCGGTACACCCGAGGAAGTTGCTGAAAGCAGTGAAAGTTATACTGCCCGTTTTCTTAAGGATGAGCTGTCATTTTCCAATTCAAACAGTCAAAAATTATCTTTAAAATGAGCCAAGACGAAGATAAAATTAGGAATGCTTTTCAGCGTAAAGACTGGAATGAGATTCAAACGGCCGATACCTGGTCGATATTCAAGATAATGTCGGAATTTGTTCAAGGCTTTGAAAAACTTTCCAAGATCGGACCTTGTGTGTCAATTTTTGGATCAGCAAGAACAAAACCGGATAACAAGTATTTTAAGCTGGCAGAGGAGATCGCCTTCAAATTGACAAAAAATGGTTATGGTGTAATTACAGGAGGAGGCCCGGGTATTATGGAGGCAGGGAATATGGGTGCGAAAAAAGGCGGAGGCCGGTCCGTGGGACTGAACATAGATCTTCCCTTTGAACAATCAGCAAATATCTTTATTGATCCCGACAAGCTCATCAATTTTGAGCATTTTTTTGTCCGTAAGGTGATGTTTGTTAAATATGCGCAGGGATTTATCGTATTACCCGGTGGTTTAGGGACTATGGATGAAATGTTTGAGGCCCTTACCTTGATTCAGACCAAAAAGATTGGTAAATTTCCAATCATTCTGATAGGGAGAGACTATTGGAAGGGACTGTTCGACTGGATCAAACAAACAGTTCTTGAGGAAGAGAATATTAAAGAAGAGGATCTGGAGTTATTTCAGTTGGTGGAGAGCGCCGATGAAGCCGTTGATCAGATCAATGCTTTCTATTCGAAGTATATATTAAGTCCGAATTTTTAAGGAATGGAGGAACAGTTTTTTTATAACCTAAGCCGAGTTATTAACAATTTGTTAAATTCTTATGTTGAAATTTTGTTATTATTTTTTAAAAACTTTATATTTAGCCCACAATAAAATTTCTAGATGTTATGGTGTATAAAATTGTGCTTTTAATCAACCTGCTTGGTGCACTTGCGGTTAATTTAATGGTTCCCGGTCAGGTAAGTGTTGATGTAAATGCCCCCGACGAAATTAAGGCGGGAGAGGAGGCCACCATCCAGATTGACTTGAAAAAGTCGGATGTTAGAAGTTTTGCTCGTTTCCAGCAGAAGTTGCCGGGGGGATTGGAACCTGAAGTGGTTGAGGATGGGAATGCAGAATTTCGCTTTGAAGATCAAACACTCAAATTTATCTGGTTAAAACTACCTCAACAGGAGGAGATTACCTTATCCTATAAACTTAAAGTGAATGAGCGGTTAAAAGGAAATTTTCAAATGGACGGATCATTCGATTATATCGTCAATAATGAAAGAAAATCATTAGATGCCGAGACGAATACCATTAACATTCAGCCCTCTTCTTCAATGGATCCTGAAATGCTGGTGGATGTAAGTGAATTTAAACCACTGGCTAAAGCTCCGGCAGAGAGAGATAAATCAAGCAGTATTCAGTGCATCAGGCAAGAACCTTATCAGGAAGAGGGTTCAGAAGAGTATAAGGTCAATTTGCTTGTAAATAAAGAGGAGAAGGAAAAGTTTGCCAAGATTCAGGAGGATATCCCCGAAGGCTATCAAGCGGTGGAAGAAGAAGGGCAGGGAGCCATATTTACTTTCAAAGACCAGACAGCAAAATTCCTGTGGATGAATCTTCCGTCGGATAGAATTTTTGTCGTTTCCTACAAGCTGGTCCCGGATGACAATTCCGACGGACCTCCCGATATTGAAGGCGATTTTTCCTACATCGAAAACGAAAATACCAGAAAGATAGATATTATTGAACGTCAAGTTGATCTAACCAACAGGGAGGAAGAACATCTTTTAAGCATCATTAATGATGAAGAAGACCCTCCTGTTATTACTTCAGAAGAAGGAATTACAGCTGAAGACAATGAATTAACCGAGGAGCCAGGTGCCTCCGGTTTGAGCAGAAATAAAGGAAAAGTGCGGGTTGAAATTGCTGACGAAGCCAAAAGGCTTTTTGAACAGAATGCTAAATTGACCAATAAGCTCGAGCCGCAGTCGGGAGTATATTATCGCGTTCAGATTGCTGCAGGTCATAGGCCGGTTAACGTAGAGCGTTATTTTGATCAGTATGATATAGAAAAGGAAGTTCGTACCGAATTGCACGATGGATGGAGGAAATACTCAGTGGGTTCTTTTTCTGTTTATAAGGAAGCAAGAGATTACAGGGTGCACATATGGAATACCACTTCCATAGACGATGCCTTTGTAGCTGCATATAATGACGGTGACAGAATAACTGTTCAGGAAGCCCTGATGATTGCAAATCATAAATGGTATGAGTAGAAACATGATGAAAAAACTTTCGCTATCCATTCTTTTTCTTGCCTCGTTGCTTTCCTTTCCTTCTCTGCTCTTGGCTCAGGAAGAGGAGGAAGAAGAGCAGCAGGAGGCCGAGAGTTATGAAGACATGCTTTTTAGGGAAGTAGAGGTCGAAAATCCGGTTTATTATCCTGTACTAAGTGTAGGTACCGGCTTGCTGAATTATTACGGCGAACTGAGTAACGATATGGAAGATTTTGGAACCTTACCACCTATAAAGATCAATGTTTATCACTATCTGGATGATCAGCAAAATTTTCGTGTCAATATATTCGGTATGTCGGGTAATCTGAACGGCAGTTTCCATGAGTTACCCGAAGAGGATGAGCTTATTAATAGATATGAGGGGATTACAAATTTTCAAACCGATATACTGGCCCTGGGTTTGAATCTTGAGTACGGGTTCGGCCATTTTTATTCAGAACGGCCTAAGTTCAGACCTTTCATCGGGCTTGGAGGAGAGATGCTTATCTATAATCCCAAATCAGATTACATGAGGGATGATGGTTCTCCTTATGACTGGTATAATCAACAAATTACTTTAAGGGATTATAGTTACGATTACAACCTGCGAAATGCAAATTTGTTTGATGTAAGCAGCTACAATCAAAATACACCGGCATTGACTCTGGATGTTGGATTCGACTTTTCATTAAGTAGTCGCGTTGCAGTGCGGGTGGGTGCCAGTGGCCACTATACCTTTACCGATTTGCTCGATGGGGTTCCATATAAAGATGGTAGTGGTAATGTTGTTGGAAATGAGCTGCCTGATATCTTGAGTTTTACATACGTAACCTTCGGCTGGGATCCATTTTCCGAATCGGAAACCGAAACCGAGGAGAGATTATTCGCTGATATCAGTGATGATTTTGACTATACTGCCATTGCTGATACCGACCGTGACGGAATAATTGATTTGCACGATGAGTGTCCCGATAATCCTCAAGGGGTAGAAATAGATACAACTACCGGCTGTCCAATAGATTCGGACAATGATGGAGTACCTGATTACGAGGATAAGGAGAAGCATAGCAGTGAAGGCGCCATTGTCGATGAGCAGGGTGTGGAAATGTCCGAAGATGAAGTGATTTCCTCAATGAATTATGATCTTGTGGCTGTAGAAAGGGATGATGCTTATATGGTACCCGTAACTACCGATTTTTCCTCCAAATACACGAGTGAGGAAGGTGAGCTTGAGATACCCGACAAATTTAAATCGGTGGACAGGGATGATGACGGGGATATTTCGTACGATGAATTGCTTCAGGCCATTGAGCGTTTCTTCAATGACGAGTCGGATTTTACCGCTAACGATATTTATGAGCTGAATGACTTTTTCTTTGCGCAATAATGGCAGAAGCTTTGTTCTCTATTCATTCCCAATGTATTATAATATATTTCAGGATTCGACAGTCCTGAATGCTTATTTTATTTTATATTTCTTACTCAACCTTTCCATGTCCCGTTTCATGTCTTTGCGTTTGATTTCCTCCCGT
This sequence comes from Bacteroidota bacterium, assembly GCA_051746885.1. Taxonomy (GTDB): domain Bacteria; phylum Bacteroidota; class Bacteroidia; order Bacteroidales; family UBA12077; genus JAGXLC01. Next base: position 4,771 of record JBNJFN010000131.1, read on the forward strand.
TTGTCATGTTTCTTCTTTCCTTTGGCAAGCGCAATTTCTACTTTTGCCAACCCACGTTCACTTATAAATAAACGCAGAGCTATAATGGTATAGCCCTTTTCCTGGCTTTTTCTTTTTAATTTCTTTAGTTCGTTTTTTCTGAGCAGTAGTTTTCGATCTCTTTTGGGTTGGTGATTAAAGTGGGTGGAATGTTCATATTCTGCTATATGCATTCCTTTGATCCATAATTCATTATTCTTGAAATAACAATATGTATCCACCATGCTTGCCTTCCCTTGCCTGATAGATTTGATTTCAGTCCCTTTCAACTGAACACCGGCGATGTATTTTTCTTCTATCTGAAAAAGAAAGTGGGCTTTTTTATTCTTTATTTCAACCTTGTTCTGCATGTATGAATTGTTGGGTTCCCCTCTATATGGAAGATGTAACAAATATTGACTGGAGAATAAAGTTAATGATAAAGGTGATGGCCAATATGATCAATGCGGCAATCAAAACAAAACCGACCTTTTTGTCTTCAGCTACATTCATTATTTTTGGTAATCCCACCCAGAAAAGATATAAAGAATAGAGACCAAACAGGCCTATGAAGGATAAACCCGGATGCAGATTGGCAACTACTGAAGCAACCAGGGCAGCGGTGGCTGAGTATACGATCAGTTTTAAAGTTCCTCCAAAATCTTTTTCCACATTAAATCCTGGTTCCAGTTCGCTCACTACCACCGCAGAAATGTATATACCTGCTGTCATGCTTATAAAATAGGTAATGGCGAGCATGAATCCCTGATAAACACTTAGATCACTCATAGATGCTTTCCCAATAAAGGTAGTGATGGCCCCCAGGGCTACAATAGGTACCACATAATTAATGATAATTTCATTTTGATCATTTGGCTCTGTGATGATTTTATCCCATTCTGCGGTAGGGTTGGTTATGATAGCCTTTATTCTTTCCCAGATTTTCTTAAAATCCATAATATTATATTTTTGTTTCAACACAAAATTATCACATTTAAGGCTTTTTTAAAAATATATTTAATAAAGTTATCGATGAAAAGTATAAACTCTGATATTCTCGTCGTTCTGGGTCCGACGGCAAGCGGCAAAACTTCTTTTGCCGCTCATTTGGCTTATGAATTCGACGGAGAGGTTATTAGTGCCGATTCCCGCCAGGTGTACAGAGAGATGAACATTGGTACAGGTAAGGATTACGGGGACTATCAAGTGGGAAATCATTATATACCCTATCATTTGATAGATATTGCAGAACCGGGCACCAAATACAATGTTTATGAATTTCAGAAAGATTTTCTGGAAGTATACCAAACTTTGAGAAGCAAGGGAAAACTTCCTGTATTATGCGGCGGATCGGGTTTGTATATTGAATCGGTTTTGAAGGGCTACAAGCTGATTCACGTACCCCCGGACCATAAACTGAGAAAATCTCTTTACGGGAAACCGCTGAGTGAACTCAGGGAGATTTTGCTTTCCTACAGACAGGATTTGCATAACACCACCGACCTGACCTCTGTCAAAAGGGCGGTAAGGGCTATTGAGATAGCTAAATATTATAGCGAAGAGCCTGAAGTCAATTTCGAATATCCTGAAATTAAGCCCTTTATATTGGGAATTCATTTTGACAGACCAGCTCAGCGTCAGCGGATCACCGAAAGACTTGAGCAAAGACTGGAAAACGGTATGATTGAAGAGGTAGAGCATTTGATGAAAAGCGGACTTTCCTCTAATGACCTGGAGTATTACGGTCTGGAGTATAAATATGTGGTAAAATACCTGGTTGGGGAGATCTCCTACCAAACAATGTTTGAGCAATTGAATACTGCCATCCATCAGTTTGCCAAGAGACAGATGACCTGGTTCCGGAAAATGGAACGCAATCGAATGAAGATCCACTGGATTGACGGTCATTTGCCGTTGAATGAGAAGCTGGGAAAAGCGAAAGCATTACTGAATGTGGATTGATTGGCTGGCCTGTTAGGGGGTATGAATCGTTAGGGATGGAGGCAGCCTTCCTATATCTGTTCATCGACCCCAATCAACCATATGGCTTTAAGTTAGTTATCAAGTTTCAAACTGCCGTATTCCTCAGGGTAAGTTATTCAGCTGAAATACTTATCCACGAAGGTCTGATGATTGCCCGGGTGATTTTTAATGATGTACAGGCAATTCACCGGTTCATTCATGATTCCGTGAATCAACCGGTGAAATCAACCGGAATTTTCTTTACAATTTATATAAAAACCGTTATAACTATTACCTTTTTCGGCTTAGTATCCCTCTCATTTCTTAAGCCATTTGTCGAGCCATTTAAAGAATTCGCGCTGCCAGAGTATTCCATTCTGAGGTTCGAGCACCCAGTGGTTTTCGTTGGGGAAAAACAGAAATTTGCTTGGAATATCCTGTAGCTGTGCGGCATTAAATGCACTCATCCCCTCTGTATAGGGAATGCGGTAATCCTTTTCTCCGTGGATGACCATGATCGGTGTGTCCCACTCATCCACAAAGCGGTGGGGCGATTGTTCATATACCTCTTCGTTTTCTTCTTTCCAGTAAGGACCGCCCAGATCCCAGTTGGGAAACCACATTTCTTCGGTTTGCAGGTAAAAGGATTCCATATTGAACATCCCGTCATGGGAAATAAAGGCATCAAATCTTCCCTCATGATGGCCTGCCAGATAGAAAACGGAATATCCCCCGTAGCTTGCTCCCACGGCACCGAGGTTTTCATGGTCGACATAGGATTCTTTTTTGACGGTATCAATGGCACTGAGATAATCCCTGATGTTTTGGCCTGCATAGTCGCCGCTGATCTGTTCCAGCCAATCCATGCCGAATGAAGGCAGCCCCCTTCGATTAGGTGCCACCACAATGTACCCGTTGGCAGCCATCATCTGGAAATTCCACCGGTATGAGAAAAACTGGCTTACTGACGACTGCGGACCCCCCTGACAGTATAAAAGCGCAGGGTATTTTTTCTCCTTGTCAAAATTAGGCGGATAGATCACCCACGTAAGCATCTCTTTTCCGTCAGTGGTTTCAATCCATCTTTTTTCCACTTCTCCCATAGTCAGTTGGTCCATCAGGTTGTTATTGATGAAACTAATCTGGGTTTCTTTACCAGTGGCAGGATCGATACTGTAAATTTCAGTAGGTTGCGACATAGATTGTTTGGAGCCTATCAGGATATCTCCTGCGGGCTCCACTGAATTGTAGTTGTGTCTTCCTTCCGTAATTTCTCTTATGCTGCTGCTCTCCAGGT
>JBNJFN010000132.1:0-8045 GCA_051746885.1 Bacteroidota bacterium
GTACGCGATGACTACAAGTTCTATGAAGAGAGATTATACAAACAGCTCAGGATGTTTAAATCATTCAACCAGGATTTGTCGGTTATTGTTATGAGTGTAACGGATATGTCAAGAAAAAAAAGAGGTGAATATGAATCCTATCCCAATATTCCCAAAATAAGAGATGCCCAGAAAAATGCAGCATTCCGCGCAGGCTGTGCTTTTTGGGATACCTATGAAGCTATGGGAGGAAGGAATTCCATGCCAGGCTGGGTATTCGCCGATCCTCCATTGGCCAGAAAAGACTTTACCCATTTTACCTACAAAGGCTCGGTGGTCATCTCCAAGATGTTCTATAAAGCCCTTATGCGCGATTATCAGAAATACAAACAAAATAACTAGCAGAAACAAACTGTAAGCACCAAAGTAGACAGCAAATGAAGGAACTGAAATGGCCAATTTGCATGACAGGTCTTTTTATTTTATTTCTGACAAGTAGTTCATCTTCCCAAAACAATTATTTTCATTATAAATTTTTAAATTTACAGGAAAATCGGGTTAGAAATATTGAGGATACGCTTCACTACAGGAGGTTGATGAAGAAATTCAGTAAAATATGCCGTACAAACACCATCCCCATGAACATATTATATATGGGTGATTCCCATATACAGGGAGGATTTTATTCCAACGAAATCAGAAAAAACTTTCATAACTACTTCAGCAGCGATAGGAATCCAGCATCCATTTGGAACAAACGACAAATTTGCTCTTTTTTTGAAAAGGACCTTGTAAACCATTAAGCCCTATTTGTGGAATATCTGCAAGAAATACTGATGTATTCCGAGGAAAAGCCCATGCTTTTCACAAGGCTTTATTTTTGGGCTTTCTTCACGGTACTTCTGGCATTTTACAGCATACTGTATCGCAGGCTTGCCATTCGCAATGCCTATCTTTTTGTGATGAGCCTCTTCTTCTATTATCAATCGAGCGGGTACTTTTTTACACTTTTGATATTCTCAACGATCGCAGACTATACTCTGGGGCACCTCATATACCGATCAACCGGCAAGTCAAAAAAGAAACTATTCGTCGCCACCAGTGTGATCATCAATCTGGGAGTGCTTTCCTACTTCAAATACAGCTATTTTTTTATTAACACGATCAATAGGGTATTTGATACCAACTACGAAGTTGTGAACCTATTGGCTCAATTGTCAAATCAACTCGCAGAGACTAATTTTGATATAGATACCATCATCCTCCCGGTAGGGATATCTTTTTACACATTTCAAACCATCAGCTATACGGTGGATATATACCGGGGGAAGATCAAGCCGGTGAACAACATCATTGATTTCGGCTTCTATGTATCCTTCTTTCCACAGCTTGTTGCCGGTCCAATTGTCAGAGCAGCAGAATTCGTGCCGCAACTTTATCAAAAATTCAAACTCACCCAACGGGAGTTTTCCCATGCGCTTTTTCTGATCATGACCGGGCTGATGAAAAAAATGCTGATATCCGATTACATCTCCATCAACTATGTTGACCGGGTTTTTGAAGCCCCCCTTTCCTATAGCGGATTTGAGAATGCTATGGCTGTATATGGCTATTCGCTTCAGATTTATTGCGATTTCTCAGGTTATACGGATATTGCCATTGGCGTGGCACTTCTCCTGGGATTTCGTCTACCCGTAAACTTTAATTCTCCCTATAAGGCCATCAATGTAACGGATTTCTGGAGGAGGTGGCACATCTCATTGTCTTCCTGGCTTCGGGATTACCTCTATATTCCTTTGGGAGGTAATAAAAAAGGGAAACTTCGTCGCCATATCAACATCATGATCACCATGTTGCTGGGTGGATTATGGCACGGGGCACATCTTCGGTTTATCATATGGGGCGGGATCCACGGAGCCGCACTGGTGATCCATAAACTATGGCTGTCACTGATAAAAAAACTATATTCCCCCTACCATCCAAATTATAAAAGAAGCCGCTTGAACAGATTTCTATCCGTATTCCTTACATTCCACGTTGTTACAGCCGCCTGGATTTTCTTCCGGGCCCAGAATATGCGAAAAGCCCGACAGATGATCAGTCAGATACTCTATAATTTCGAAGTCGAACTGATTCCCCGGATGATCGTTTCCTACCAGGAGATTTTCGGAGTGATTGCCCTCGGCTTCATCCTGCACTGGCTTCCTGCCGGCTTCAAAGAACGGTACAGAGGGTGGTTCATACAAACCCCATGGATGGTGAAGGTGTTGGCCGTGATCCTTTTGGTGATCATTATCTATCAGGTAAAATCAGCAGCAATACAGCCGTTTATATATTTTAAGTTTTAATGATGTTTGAAGATTATTTTGCACCAAAAGTCCCTGTTCAAAAAAACTTACCGGAAATCAATAATTTTTAACTATTTGCTTTTATCCAGCTTGAACCGGATCCTCAGGACGCCATTCTCAAAGCTGGTAGTAGTGATGCGAAATTCACCGATCACGGCAGTATTTGATACATGTTCCCCAATGCAGGGACAGGAATCGTAATCTCCGACCATCACAATACGAACAGAATGAAGATCCTGATCGGGAAGTTTGGATATATCATAAAGGTGGCCTGCCTCCGACATATCCACATGCTTCTCGGTAACCGGCAAGCCCAGTTGGATCATCCGGTTTACCTTCTCCTGAATCTGCTCCTCCTCATCTTCAGTGAGAGGTCGATTGAAATAGTAATCGCATTTGCTCTTCTTCCTTTCCAGGTGCATGGAAAAACAACGATCGCAGCCGAACATACGGATCATTGTTTGGTTCAGAATGTGTTCGACTGTGTGCATCTGCGGATCGTATCGCTTCATAATCTCCGGTTTTATCAGGAGCAAGTATAAGAAAAAATGGTTAAACTGTAATTGCCAAATGTGTTTTAAAATTTATTAATTTTAAGGTGTGTAATTTAATAAGGCATTATTATGTTTTGTTTTCTTTATCGGTCAATAAACCACAAAGATAAGGTATATTTGTATTATACATCCTGAAATGACAAAAATTCATTTTCTATGAAAAAGAAAATAACTGTTCTGGGTGCAGGGATGGTTGGAAAAGCAATCATCCACGACCTTTCAGAAAAATACAAAGTAACTGCCGTCGATGTTGACGAAAAGGCTTTAACACACTGCCATGAACAGTATGGGGTGAAAACCATACACAAATATTTAAATAATCCCCAGAACATTAAAGAAGTAGTGGCGGACGCTGACTATGTGGTCTCTGCCGTACCGGGGTTTATGGGTTACAATACACTGGAAGCGGTCATTGAAAGCGGAAAAGATGTGGTGGATATCTCATTCATGCCTGAAGATTTTATGCAGCTTGATGAAAAGGCAAAACAAAATGATGTCACCGCCATTGCCGATTGTGGTGTGGCACCGGGAATGCCCAATATCATTCTGGGTTTTCACAGCCATGAGATGCAAGTGGAACGCTTCGAGTACATGGTAGGCGGCTTACCAAAGGAACGCAAGTTTCCGTTCGAATACAAAGCCCCTTTTTCTCCCATTGATGTGCTGGAAGAATATTTTCGCCCGGCCCGGGTCAAGGAGTATGGAAAACTGGTTACGAAACCGGCCCTGAGTGATGCTGAAATGGTATACTTCAGAACAATCGGCCATCTGGAGGCTTTCAACACTGACGGACTTCGTTCTTTGCTCAAAACCATGAGCGACATTCCTCATATGAAAGAAAAGACACTTCGTTATCCAGGTCATATCCGTATGATAGAAGCCCTGAAGCAATCAGGTTTTTTTGACAAACAAGAGATCAATGTGGGGGACCAGAAGGTCAGACCCCTTGATGTAACCAACCAGGTATTAATGCATGAATGGGAGCTTAAACCGGGGGAGCAAGAGTTTACCCTAATGCGGGTGACTATGGAGGGAGCAACGAACAAAGAACGTTCCCGGTTTATCTACGATATGTATGATGAATACAACAAAGAAACCGGTCTGAGCTCTATGGGAAGGACCACAGGTTTCACTGCAACAGCGGTCATCAATCTGCTCGATGAAAAACAATGTCATTTTAAAGGGGTCTACCCCCCTGAAATGATAGGCAAAGAAAAAAAATGCTTTCCTTACCTCATGAACTACCTGAGAGATAGAGGAATTTATTATTACATGAGCGTAGAAAGATTATCTCACCAAACATCCTGAAGCGGATAGGAATCGGATAGGCAAGAGTAGGAATTTTAAAGCTTCAAAAAAAAAATTAAAACAGATAGAAGGTGAGGCCACCGCCATTACCTGCAACATCCCACTTTTCACCAACCGACTTGCCAACAATGATGTTAACGGTTTGATACATGGCGTAAGCTACTGCAAAATAAGGCATCAGATCATGGAAGGCCTCGTTCCGTGTCCAGATAAAATATTCGTTCATCGCAAAAATGGCAGCACCAGCTGCAACACCTACCATCACCTGTTTCTTGACAAAAACACCCTTCTTCTCCGTCTCAGACATACTCCTGCATTCTGCCTTAAGGTCCATATAAGTTACAGGAGGCTCCTCCGCTTTTGAACTATTAAAAGCAACTACCAAAATTAAAAGTAAAAATAACCATTTCATAATACTGTTAGATTGGATTTCTGATAGTTGTCCTCATAGATCAGAAAACCCATACTAACAAGGGACCGTTCAATTCCCATAAACAAAAAAATGAAAATATTTACATAAAAGGTAAAATATTCCGGATGTTTTTACGAAATGCCTATTTTTTTGGATAAAATTGCATATTCCTGTGACGAATAAAAATTGCTCCTGTTTAAAACTTATAATTCCCAAACAGATAAAAAAAACCCGGCATCTTCTATACCGGAGTTCTTACCGCAGGGTGGAGGATGGGACTCGAACCCACGACCTCTGGAACCACAATCCAGCGCTCTAACCTACTGAGCTACATCCACCATTATTTTGTAGAATGTGCAAAAATAATACTTTCTTAAAAGAAACTAAAATTTTAACTGAAAATTTTATATAAAAGCTATCATTGATAAAGCTTGATTGTTAATAAAATTTTACTAATTTTGACTCCCTGTCCTCCTCCAAATAAGTGGAAGACAAGCTATTAATCACAATATCCAAATAATAATGTAAATAAAAGGCAGTAAGAAACTATGAAAATCTATCACACCAATCAAATCAGAAATATTGTTTTACTGGGAAATGCCGGTAGCGGTAAAACAACTCTGAGCGAAGACATGCTCTATGAAGGCAGTGTCACTCACCGGAAAGGAACCATCCAGGGCAAAAACACGGTATCCGATTATAATCAGGTGGAACAGGAAAACCTCAACTCCGTCTATTCTTCTATACTCTATACGGAATTTAAGGATCATAAGATCAACATTCTTGACGCACCGGGTGGAGATGAATTCATAGGCCAGGTAGTAGCCGGGTTCAATGCTGCGGATTCGGGTATGATGGTGATCAACGCACAAAACGGCATTGAAGTGGGCACAGAGATCCACAGCCGTTATTGCGAATACCACAACATGTCCTTTATTTTTGTGGTGAACCATCTCGATCATGAAAAGGCCAACTTTGAAAAAACTCTGGAAAACATCCGGCAAAATTTTGGAAACAAGGCAGTTGTAGCTCAATATCCGGTTAATGCAGGCCTAAGCTTTGACTCGATCATCGACGTAGTCAAAATGAAAATGTATAAGTACAATCCGGATAAACAGGTTACGGAAGAACAAGAAATTCCGGATGATCAGAAGGACCAGGCAGAACAGTATCACAATGAACTGGTCGAAGCTGCGGCAGAAAATGATGAAAACCTGATGGAGATATTCTTTGAAAAGGATACACTAAGCGAGGAAGAAATGATGAAAGGGATCAAAGAAGGGCTGGCGCAACGTGGAATATTTCCCATCTTTTGCACAGCAGCCGGTAAAGGCATAGGGGTACAACGATTAATGGAATTCATCATAAACTCCTGCCCTTCTCCTACCGAAAGAGAAACTCCCAAAACCCAGGACGATACAGAAGTGGAATTTAATCCCGAAGGTCCCGTTTCCCTGTTTTTCTTCAAAACATTCAATGAGCCGCATATCGGGGACATCAACTATTTCAAAGTTATGTCGGGCACAGTGGAAGAAGGCACGGATATGGTCAATGCCACCACACAAAGCAAGGAACGGTTATCTCAGCTCTATGTTACGGCAGGTAAACACCGTGAAAAAGTCAGCAAACTAATGGCCGGAGACATTGGAGCTGCAGTAAAATTAAAAGACACCAAGCTCAACCATACACTAAACCAGCCAAAAATTAACTATAAGTTCCCTTCTATTGAATTCCCGGAACCCAAGTATCGCACCGCTATAAAAGTGGTGAATGAATCGGATGAAGAAAAGCTGGGAGAAGAGCTTAGCAAGATGCAGCAGATCGATCCAACCCTTCAGGTGGAATATTCCAAAGAGCTAAAGCAGATCATCCTCCATGGACAGGGCGAACACCAGTTGAATATTCTGAAGTGGCACCTGGATAACATATCAAAAATTGAAACGGAATTTATACCACCCAAGATACCGTACCGGGAAACAATCACCAAAGTAGCTCAGGCAAGTCATCGACACAAAAAACAATCGGGTGGTGCCGGACAGTTTGGTGAAGTCTACCTGGTGATAGAACCCCACAAGGAAGATGCACCGGATCCTCAATCCTATAAGGTAAACGGGATGGATATCTCTCTTAACATTCGTGATAAACAGGAGTACGATCTCGAATGGGGCGGAAAACTGATCTTTTACAACTGCATCGTAGGTGGTGCAATTGATGCCAAATTCATGCCCGCCATACTGAAAGGAATTATGGAAAAAATGGAAAACGGACCACTAACCGGCTCCTATGCCCGCGATATAAGGGTTGCCGTATATGACGGAAAGATGCATCCCGTGGATTCCAATGAGGTATCATTTAAAACCGCCGGACGATCAGCATTTGAAAAAGCTTTTAAAAGCGCCAACCCAAAGATCATGGAACCCATTTATAGGATTGAAGTGCTTGTACCAAGCGATAGAATGGGGGATGTGATGAGCGACTTGCAGGGAAGAAGAGCTATGGTAGAGGGAATGGATAGTGAAAGAGGTTTCGAGAAGATCAAAGCCAAAGTGCCTCTTGCAGAAATGCACAAGTACAGCACTTCTCTTGGCTCACTTACCGGCGGACGCGCTACCTATACCATGAAATTCTCAGAATATCAGCAAGTACAACCGGAAATTCAGGAGAAACTGATCAAAGAATTTGAGGCACAAAAAGAGGAAGAAAAGGGCTAACCACTAAAAATGACTTTAATAAAAAGCTCCGGGATGAAAACCTTCCTTCCGGAGCTTTTTTATTTATCAAAGTAAACAGCTAATTTTCACGGAAAAGATACAAAAAGCCCGAATATTGCCTGTCCTCGTGCATGACACCATCATATCCCCTGCCCTTAATCACATATATATAAGTCCCTTCCGCCGCATCACGATTGCTGTTCCTGACTTTACCATCCCAGCCTTCCCATTCTTCAGGTCTACCATCAAAACGGTATACCAGTTCACCGGAACGGTTGAAGACAGAAACCTCTATCCATTCCATGGATATCACACCCCTCCTGCCACCTGTTACATTGCTTTTCTTGGGCAGCACAAAGTAATCATTTATCCCATTGTTATCAGGAGTGAATACATTGGGTATGGTGGTAGTATCAATTCTGGAAGAATCCACTTCAATGTGATAAAATGTGGTACTGTCAAAACAATATTCATTACTCACTGTAAGTCGTACCGGGTATTTTCCTGGCGTGTACGGTTCAACCTCGGTCTCAGGCGTTCGCTCTTCCGAACTCCAGAGAATGCTGTCCCGGCCCATAAGTATGTTTAACGAATCGTTGAATCCCACCCAATCATAATATTGAGCATTTTTAGAATTGTTTTCAAAAGTCACATCCAACAGCGCCTCGTTCACTTCACGCTTATTATAATCCACCACAGGACCGTCATCCAATATCTTTTTTACATCAAACTC
>JBNJFN010000133.1:0-8019 GCA_051746885.1 Bacteroidota bacterium
CAGAAGATTTTTTGCAAAAAGCTTCTTATATGGCCCGGCTCGGCTCAGGCAGCGCTGCGCGTTCAGTATACGGCAATTATGTTGAATGGGGAGCATCCGGAAAAGGATCAAACGAATATGCAACACCGCTTACTTCTGAAGTCAATGAAAACATGAAATTTCTGTACGACACCGTATTGATCACTTCATCCAGCCCCAAAAAAATAAGCAGTTCTCAAGGGCATTCATTAATGAATGATCACCCATACAAAGAAGGCAGAATAAACCAGGCCAAAATGAATTTTTCACAATTGAAGGAAACATTGAAAGCCGGTGACTTTAAAAAATTTACTGAAATCGTAGAAAACGAGGCACTCAGCCTCCATGCCCTGATGCTTTCATCGAAACCGGGCTTTGTCCTTCTCAATGATGCATCTTTAAAGATCATGGACCGCGTACGTATATATCGTCAGGAAACAGGTGCACAGATGGCATTTACACTGGATGCCGGACCCAATATACACCTGCTTTACCCGGCTGAAGAAAAAGAACAGATTCAAAGTTTTATTGATAACGAGCTAAGGGGACTTTGTGAACACGGCAGGACATTGAACGATTTTACCGGGAAGGGACCGGAACAACCGGAGAAAAATCAGGATCTATGAACACACAACACAATATTTATTATGCCAAAATAATGCTGTTTGGCGAATATTCGGTCATTAAGAATAGTATGGCGCTCACCGTTCCCTATGGACATTTCAACGGAGCGCTAAGCTATATCTATGATAACAAATATACCGACTATGATTATGCCAAACAGTCCAATATGAAATTATACAATCTCCTGGGATATATTAAAGAACTGAAAGCCCGCAATAACCTGATCAGTCATTTCGATGCAGAAGCTTTTGCCAGGGACCTGAACCGGGGTCTGTATTTTGAATCAACCATTCCTGAGGGCTATGGTATAGGCAGTTCCGGAGCATTAATCGCTGCATTATACAATAAATACGTGAATGATCGTCCAATACCTGAGAAGATGGATTCCAAAGATATTGTAAAATTAAAAGAGCAACTGGCCCAGCTCGAATCTTTCTACCACGGTACAAGTTCCGGGATCGATCCCCTTAATTCCTACATGAAAAGTCCCTTACTGTTTGAAGGAAACGGGGAAATACGCAAGGTAGATATCCATCTCCCTGCCAAAAATCAGGATTTTGCCCTATTTTTGCTCAATTCTGGCATCACGGGTGAAACCAGTCCATTGGTCAACATTTTCCTGGAAAAAACGAAGCAAACAGGCGAACAAGGGATTCAGACAGATCATTTAAACAACATGACCAACCGGGCCATTCAATCAATCATCAAAGGGAATAACAGGGATTTTTTTAAAGCTTTACGAGGCCTCTCGAATTATCAGTTAAAACATTTCAAAGCCATGATACCTGAGGGGTTTTACAGCATTTGGGAAAACGGTCTGAGTACGGAAAAATATTTTCTTAAACTCTGTGGATCAGGAGGTGGAGGGTTTTTGCTTGGCTTCACCAATAATTTTCCTGCTGTACGAAAGATGATGAAGAAGGAAGATCTGGAAATCATACCGGTTTATATGCAGCAGATAAGATGACTCATTTATTTTTCACCTGGTAAATTCCCACCCCTTTTCTTTTTCCATTCAATTGCACTTCACCTATATGCTTGAAACTAAACCCCTTTTTAACCTCAAGTGAATCATACAAATCTTTGGATATTAGCATATCCTGTTTATACTCGTTACATTTGGATTCTATACGGGCAGCGGTGTTTATGGTATCTCCGTTATATGAGATATCCCTTCTTATCTGCCCGATCTGAAGCACCATCACTTTCCCTGCGTGTACTCCGGCCTTAAACTTTGGTACCTGACCGTATTTTCTCTTGTAATACCCTCTCCTTCTGTAAATTAATTTCTTGAAAGCATAAAAGGCTTTCAGAAAATTATTCCGGAACAGTCCATCTTTCAGATTCCACGATATAATGGCTCCATCACCTACGTATTGATAGATCTCTCCCTGGTAGTTATCCACCACTTCCAGATCGTTAAAAACATCCTGAATCAAATGACTGAATTTCTTATGGTTGAGCTTTTCGGCTATTGAAGTCGAGGATTTCATATCAAGAAACATGAAAATCCGCTCCTGTTCCATTGGTTTATTCAGCATGCCCAAAAGCCAGCTCCTGAAATTTCCTTTGCCCACTTTTCTCATAACCCCTTTCAGAAAATTAATGAAAAACCCACAGAGATAGAAATATACCAGAAACCTGGCTGTATGAATGTTCATCTCTGGCAGTTGCTGTAATATCATACCATAATTCCCTTCACTGATAGAAGCGATTGAAGGCCTTGCAGCCAACAATGCCAGGATAAAGGCTGAAATAAAATATACCAGCGATCTAAACAATATCATCAGCCGTCTCGGAAAAAATCTTAAGATCCGGTCAGAAAAGATGCCATCAAGGAAAGTAAACAAAAGGGAAACACCTACACTTAAAAAAAGTATAATCAGATATAAATTCTTTAACTCTAATAAATTCAGATGGGCCTTAAAAATTTGATCCTCCCCTGTTAGAAATATAAAAAACAAAAAACTGACATACCAGAATACAAAATGATACAGAAGATTATGTAACATTTTATTGAAACGTATAACAAGCTTATCCCATGTAATCATACCTCTGCATTTCAAAATTTAAGGCCATAAAAACAAAAACGCTCTAATTATGTGCCAGTGTAAAACATTAGAAGCTATAAAAGAGCCCGATCGGCCTCCTTAGCCAATGCATACGATAATCCTTTAAAAATGTTCCAGATCTGTGATTCTTTCCAGCATCTCTAAAATATTCCCCGGTTGTTTAAACACATTATTTCTTATATTTGTTACCTATATAAATACAATATATGAAGATATGGAAAAATTAAAACTATGGCTCGCTGAGATTCGAGCTCCGTTTTTAATACTGGCAGTTTTACTTGTAGCTATCGGACTGGCGTTTGGTTGGAAATATCACCCACCAGGAACAACATTCAATCCGGTTTATGCAGCTCTTTTATTGATTGGAGTGGTGTCCTCTCATATCTCTGTAAATCTTTTCAACGAATATGCAGATAATAAAACAAAAATTGACCATAATACACCCCGTACTCCATTTAGCGGAGGGAGCGGCGTCCTTAGCTCTGGACTCCTTTCTTCAAAGAGTGTATTGAAAGCAGCCATAATAACCCTTCTCATCGCTCTGGTCATTGGTATCTACTTCGCTCTCACTATTCACTGGATAGTTTTTATTTTAGCAGGGCTTGGAGCTTTCAGCATTCTTTTTTATACCACTTTTCTTGCTAAGCTTCAGTTGGGAGAGTTGTTCTCCGGACTAACCCTGGGTACCTTTGTGGTTCTGGGTTCTTATGTTGTAATGACAGCCAGTCCGGGTATGGCCATAACAGAACTGTTTCCAAAAGATGTTTTGCTTATGTCCATTCCCCCGGGAATTCTAACAGCACTTTTGCTGCTTATTAATGAGTTCCCGGATATGGAGGCCGATAAACAGGGCGGCAGAAATCATCTGGTGATCTGGTTGGGTCGAAAAAAAGCTGCTTACGTTTATATTTCAGGAATGGCAGCCACTTTTGGAGTGATCCTGGGAGCGGCCCTCTTCAACATTGTTTCGCCGTGGTTCATGCTGGCACTTATTCCTATACCTTTCGCTTATAAAGCATCTATGGGAGCACTGAAACATGGCAATGACATACCCAAATTAATACCGGCACTCGGAATGAACGTTCTGACTGTATTGTCAACCGACCTGTTCATTGCCCTTGCCATAATGATGGAAACTTTCTGATATGAAAAATTTTCTGAAAAAAGAATACAAAAAATTCAGGAATAAATCCTGGTTTGGAAAAATAACGGATCTGCTTTTTATACTGCTGCTTATTCTTATAATAATCCCCGGCAGCCGAAAAGAATTGATGACTTATGGCTCAAAGATCAGAATGTATTTAACCTCTGTAGAGGCAAAAGAACAGGTATCCGAACTGAAAGGCAAAAACAGCGTAGTCCTTCGTGATGATAAAGGAAATCGGCATACACTCGAAGATTTTCTTGATAAACCTGTGTTCATTAATTACTGGGCAACCTGGTGTCCACCTTGCCGGGCAGAAATGCCTACCATTGAAAAATTATATGAACAATATGGTGAGGATGTCCACTTTTTAATTCTTTCCAATCAGCCTTTGGACAAACAACATAAGTTTGTGGAAGAAGAAGATTATGAATTTCCTTATTACAGAATAATATCAAAACCTGAAGGCTCATTCTCCTATTCTGTATTACCCACCTCCATGATTATTGCCCAAAATAACAGAATCATCCTAAGAAAAGAAGGTGCCGTTAACTGGCAATCAAAAAAGGTTATAAAGATATTTAATGACTTGCAAAAACAATAATTATATAACTGCCTCATCATAAATTTATCATTAAACTATATTGCATTAAATTTTGTATCTTTATCGGTATGCAAACATTTTTTTATCATTTTTGCTGTTTATTCTTTTTTGAGAAACTCTACGAAACAGTAAAAACATAAATTAACAAACGTATTGTAAAGATAAGCCATGCAAAAAAAATATTATTCTGTCATAAAAGGTACCGGAAGCTTCATTCCCAGCAAAGTAGTAAAAAATGAAGATTTTTTAGATAATACGTTTTATGATGAATCTGGAATTAAAATGGACAAAGAGAATGAGGAGATCATTCAAAAGTTCATGGAAATAACCGGCATTCATGAGAGAAGATATCTCGAAGACGACCAGGTAACTTCAGATCTTGGATTTTTAGCTGCTAAGGCGGCCTTAGAGGATGCACAAATTGACCGGGAAGAACTGGATTACATTATTGTTGGCCATAATTTCGGAGATGTCAAAAAGTCAACAGGAAGCGTAGATATGCTTCCCAGTTTGGCTGCCCGGATTAAACATAAGTTAGGTATTGAAAACCCTTTTACTGTTGCCTATGATATCATTTTCGGATGTCCCGGCTGGATACAGGGTTTGATCCAGGCCAATTATTACATCCAATCCGGAGATGCAAAGAGAGTTCTAGTCATTGGATCTGATGCGCTTTCCAGAGTTTCAGACCCCCACGAGCGCGACAGCATGATATTTGCCGACGGTGCCGGCGCTACCATACTGGAAGCCAAAGAGAGTGATGAACCTGTTGGTATCCTCTCCCACGTCACCCGTTCCGATGCCCTGAATGAAGCTTATCTGATGTGGATGGAACGGTCAAACAATCCCAATTATCCGGGCGACGAAATTTTTCTCAAAATGAATGGCAGAAAGCAATTTGAATATGCGCTCAATACCGTCCCGTCTGTTGTAAAGCAGTCTATTGAAAAATCAGGTATGGATGTGCATTCCATAAAAAAAATATTGATCCATCAGGCCAATGAAAAGATGGATTATGCCATGCTGAAGCGGTTTTTTAAGCTGTATGGCATCAAAAAAGCACCACAGGATATTATGCCCATGACCATTTCCAAGCTTGGCAACAATTCAGTGGCCACCATACCCATTATGCTGGATTTGCTTCTTAAGGGAGAAATGGAAGACCAGTCCATTCATCCGGGTGATCCCATCGTTCTTGTTTCTGTGGGTGCCGGGATGAACATCAATTCGATCATCTATCAGTTTCCTGAAAGCTGAGGCCAGGGTTGTTACCACCACATTAATTTATGTGAAAATCCAATAGAAGGATAAGATTTTTGTTTTTAAAATTCAGATTACCATTCGAATTGTGTGAATAACCCTGGTAAACAACTTGATTTGTTTATAATCGTTTTCCCGGCCAATAAGCAAAGACCATTGACTCTGGCACTTTCCGATCACCTCCCTTTTCAAGGGAGGTAAGGGAGGGTACGCCAACTAAAAAATCTCAGAATAATTTAGTATCATTTGCCAATTATTAGTAACAATAAGGTTTTGTTATTTCTCTTGCGATAATTTTATTACATGGCTTAGAGGCCTGGTGATTTTAGCTTAAGGAGCGTACCCTCTCCCAGCCTCCCGCCTAAAACCGGCGGGACGAGTTCTCCCTTGGCAAAGGGAGAGGAGCCGGTCCGTAGTAAATTTATTTGTATATTGCCAATAACTTTATGGATTCTTCTATTGTTATAACCAGAAAGCTCCAATTCGAGCTAAGCTCCCTGATAAGTGAAATTCTACCAAATGAAATTCAAGGTGATTACACTAGATTTTCGGATCATGAACGATGCGTGAACCGGATCATTTTAAATATCTCACCCCTCCCGAAATCATTACTGTTCTGAAGGCTCAGGCATGGGCATGTGGAGCAGGGCATCTACCAAACCCTGGTTCCAGGTTTCACCGTCGGGGTTGTAGATGCCAAAGCCAGAGCAGAATTCCCAATAGGCCCAACTGAACCCTTTCTTTTCGAACAACCGGGCACAATAGTTGGTCCAGCGAACACGGGAGTCCATGTCGGCCTTACTGTAAGCACCGAATTCTCCCATATAAACAGGGATGTTGTGCTCTTCTGAGTAACTAATAACGGCTTCCAGATCTTGCTGAACATTCTTGCGCTCCTCCACGGTATTGTTCCATTCTGTTCCCATCCACTCCCCGGAACCATCAACCCATCCTGCACCCTGATGGGTAAACTGAAACGGGTTATAGTAATGCACCGTCAGAATCATATTGTTATCATCGGCAGGCAGCTCCAGTTTATTCAGTCCCCCAACACCGCCATATTCGGCTGTTCCCACAATAAGTGTGCGTTCCGGATGCTGCTCACGAATTACCTGATATGCTTCTTTTAAAAGCACATTCCACTTTTCAGCGGTCAGATTGCCATGGGGTTCGTTGAGAATTTCAAAGAGCAGGCTGTCGGAATAGCCCTTGTACCGCTCACAAACCTGCTCCCATAATGCAAGAAACCGCTCCTTCTCTTTTTCCGGATTTTCATAAAGCGGCTCATAATGATGGAAGTTGATCACCACATATAGCCCGTTTTTTAAGCTTTGATCAATGGCCCAGTCAACTTTTTGGAAAAAAGATTCATTGATGCTATAAGGTTTTTCCTTATCGGCATGGGCATTCCACCTGATGGGTACACGAACCGAGTGAAACCCTTTTTCTGCAATCCATTTGAAATATTCCTTCTCAAGCTCAACACCCCATTCACCCAGCGAAGGGGCTTCAAGCGCATTGCCCAGGTTAATGCCCCTCCGGAGTTTTTTGTTTTGTTTCTCAGCTTTGGTTAAGTCCAGCGATTGATCATCCGAAAATTGGAAACCCAGGGTTAAGGAGCCAAAAAAAATCAGAATGAATAGTGGATACAATAAAACTTTTAAATTTTTCATCAGAATATCTTTTGGTTATTAATAAGGATGATTTAATATTTCTAATTTTAGATTGAACTGTCATTAAGATCCAAATGTAATGATTTTTTCAGCTTTTTCAAGCCAGACAAATAGAAAAAACGACGCGGTTTCTTTTTTCTCCGGGCTTTTCGATGATATCACCGGTGAAGTAGATGGCCGTATCGATCTCTTCAATGATGGTACCGATGAAGTGGATAGGCTTACCGATCTCTTAGATGGTGTTACCGGTGAGATGAATGGCCTTACCGATCTCATTACTGATGTTACCGGTGAGATGAATACTCGTACCGATCACCTTACTGATGTTACCGGTGAGATGAATGGCTTTACCGATCTCCTTACCGAGGTTACCGGTGAGATGAATACTTATACCGATCTCCTTGCTGATATTACCGGTGAGATGAATACTCATACCGATCTTCTTACTGGGGTTACCGGTGAGATGAATGGCCTTACCGATCTCCTTACTGGTATTGCCGGTGAAGTGGTTTCCTGTTTGTGATTTATTTAATTGGAATTTTGATGTTATTTGGATTTTGATGCTTGTTTATTAAATATAATATTGTCTATCTAGTGTATTAACCACTTAATTAGTT
The DNA here is from genome assembly GCA_051746885.1 of Bacteroidota bacterium. Taxonomy (GTDB): domain Bacteria; phylum Bacteroidota; class Bacteroidia; order Bacteroidales; family UBA12077; genus JAGXLC01. Next base: position 8,013 of record JBNJFN010000133.1, read on the forward strand.
TAGTTTT
>JBNJFN010000134.1:0-8000 GCA_051746885.1 Bacteroidota bacterium
CTGGAGCGTTGCCATGCAATGGGAGCCGAAGGTGTAGGGGAACTGGGCGATAAAGGTGAGGGTTTGTTTTATTGCGATCCACCGGCTTATGGCATGCACCTGGATGATGAAAGGATGAAGCCCATCCTGCAGAAGTGTGCGGAGCTTGATATGCCTGTGAACATTCATGTGGCTGATCCCTATTGGATGTATCTGCCTATGGATGCCAAAAATGACGGTTTGATGAATGCCTGGGAGTGGAAGATCGATACTACCAAAGAGAACATCCTCCTACACCATGAGCTGGTCCAAACACTGGAAAATGCTGTCAGGGAACATCCGAAGACCACTTTCATCGCCTGTCATTTTGCCAACTGTTCTCATGATCTGAAAATGCTGGGTAATTTGCTGAAAAAATATCCCAACCTGTATGCCGATATATCGGCTAGGTATGCTGAAACAGCAGCCATACCAAGGTTTACTCAAACCTTTTACAAGAAGTATCAGGACCGTTTGCTTTATGGTACCGATATGGGTATAGGCAGTGGAGTGTATGAAACCACATTCCGTATTCTGGAATCCGCAGACGAACATTTTTACCCCGACCGGTTCAGTTACCACTGGCCCCTGTATGGTCTGGATCTTCCGAGGCATGTGCTTAAAAAGGTTTATAGAAGCAATGTTATAAAAATTTTAGATTTAAATGAATGAAATTCAATTTTTTAATAAACTGTTACAATGAAAACTCATATAAAATGTAAATCTGTCCACAAAGTCAAAAGACTGGGAATATTTTTACAAATTACCTCTGTGTTACTCCATGTCTGTTCTCTGTGAAACTCTGTGGTTCAAATAAGAATATTAACCACAAAGAGCACAGAGTACATCACGGAGAAACACGGAGTACACTTTATATACAGACTTTGATTATTTAATAAGATGAACTATGAAGCAACCCAAAATTATTGTAATCGGAAGTTCCAATACCGATATGGTAGTACAGTCGGATCATTTGCCAGTGCCCGGAGAAACGGTGCTTGGGGGCGAATTTTTTATGAACCCCGGCGGCAAAGGGGCCAACCAGGCAGTTGCGGCTTCCCGGTTCGGAGGTCATATAGTATTCATTTCAAAGCTCGGAAATGACATTTTCGGTGAAAAGTACCGTGATATTCTCGGGAAGGAAAAGATTAACACCGGGTATGTATATACAGACCCGGATAGCGCTTCGGGGGTAGCTTTGATTACAGTCGACTCCAAAGGAGAGAACGCTATTGTTGTGGCACCGGGAGCTAACAGCACATTAAACAGATCAGATATCGACAAGGCGGAAAAAGACTTCGGCGATGCGGAATTTATTCTGATGCAACTGGAAATTCCTTTGGATACGGTGATTTATACAGCTCAAAAGGCTTCTGCTCTGAACAAAAAAGTTGTTCTCAACCCTGCTCCTGCTCAGGAACTTCCGGATGAATTGCTTTCGGCGCTTTATATCATTACGCCCAATGAAACAGAGGCTGAAATGCTTTCGGGCATTCAGGTGAAAGATATTGATTCCGCCAGATCCGCAGCACGGGTAATACGAAATAAAGGGGTTGATGTTGTGATCATTACGATGGGGAGCCGTGGTGCCTATATATTTTCCGGTGAAGTGGAGATGCATGTTCCCGCTAATGAGGTTAAAGCCCAAGATACTACAGCGGCAGGCGATGTGTTCAACGGAGCGCTTGTAGTGGCACTTGCCGAGCAATTGCCACTTTCAGAAGCTGTACAACTGGCAAATAATGCAGCATCACTATCAGTGACAAAACTGGGTGCCCAGGCTTCTGCACCCTATAGAAGTGAAGTGAGATAGAGATTATATATAATAAGGAATATATAATTATGTATTTCTAAGTTTTTCAAAGAGTTAACAAGTTATAAATTACAAATAAATTCCAAATCTCAATGATGAGTCCGGTATAAAAAGCCTAATAATGGTTGATAAGGCGCTAAGCGGCTTTTTTAGATAATTGTTTATCAGTATATAATTTTTCTGCATTTTGCTAGTTCAGCCGCTAAGCGCCTTTTTAGGCTGAACTCAATGATGAAAAACCTAAAACATATTGGATGTTATTGATATTTATGTTTTGAACATTATAATTTGGAATTTGGATATTATTTGGGATTTGGTGCTTGTGATTTGTTATTTTTAATCCCTTGATATAAAACAAGTAAATTATGAAAATTATTAACCATAAATCCATATAACATGTTTGTAGTCGATTCTTATTCAGTAGCTGTTATTTTCAGCATCATCACCATGCTCTGCTGGGGTTCGTGGGCGAACACACAGAAATGGGCCGGTAAAACCTGGCGCTTTGAACTGTTTTACTGGGACTATGTGATTGGTATTTTGCTGCTTTCCCTGATTTTTGGTTTTACGCTGGGATCCTTTGGCGATGCCGGGCGAAGTTTTGTTGAAGATCTCTCACAGGCAAGCACCGGTAGTGTACTGTGGGCACTTGGCGGTGGCGTGGTCTTTAATGCAGCGAACATCCTGTTTGTGGCAGCAATCGGAATTGCAGGAATGGCTGTGGCTTTTCCCATAGCCATCGGGTTGGCCCTTGTACTTGGAACGTTTTTTAATTATCTGCTTAATCCAACGGCCGATCCTGTGTTTCTGTTTATCGGGGTAATTTTCCTCATTGCCGCCATCATTTTTGATGGCATTGCCTACAAAAGACTGCCACAGGTGGATGCTAAAGTCTCAACCAGAGGTTTATTGCTCTGTTTGGTGGCAGGGCTGCTTATGGGGTTCTGGTATCCTGTGTGGGCCAAATCCGTTTCTACGAATTTTGTTGATCTGACCCCAGGTATGCTTGGTCCTTATGCTGCCATATTTCTTCTTTCTGTTGGGATAGTGGTCAGTAATTTCCTCTTCAATACGGTTATGATGAAAAGGCCTTTTGTGGGTGAGCCGGTATCGTTCAAAGATTACTTCAAGGGAAGCTCCAGAGTACATCTGATCGGCATACTCGGCGGCTTGATCTGGGGCCTGGGAACTGTGTTCAACATCATTGCCTCTGGGGAAGCGTCTTTTGCCATATCTTACGGATTGGGCCAGTCGGCTCCGATGATCGGTGCATTGTGGGGCATATTTGCCTGGAAGGAATTTAAGGAAGGCGATGCAAAGGTGAACCGCCTGCTGCTATTCATGTTCCTGAGTTACCTGGTTGGTTTGGGCTTGGTGGTTTATGCAGGTTCGTAGATAGATTTATGTTCAACCCCTTCAGGGTTGACTGGAGCATGTAGTAGGGGATTGGCCACCCACTGTCGTGTATTTTGTGATACCACCTGCAGCGGCAGGTGGTTACTGAGGGTTGTTTCCCTTCAGGAAACGGAGATAATCAACAGGTTTTTAGAATGAGATAAACCGGGTTCTTCTTTGTTTTGGATCTACCATCCTCAGCAACGGACGGTTACTTGTTGTTTTTCTTCGTTAAACCCAGCAATAGCTGTAAGTTTCTAATTTATTTTGGATCCCGATCCCGGAGGGATCAAACGTTCAGTAACTCCACGCTGCTGCGTGGAGTTAACAACCAGCCAGATCCTCTCAACCACGAAGTGGTTGAATTAATCCGTAACCCCGTACGAAGTGCGGGGTGATGACGATGCAATAACCGTTCAACCACGGAGTGGTTGAACAAAAACCATACAATCATGTCAACTTACACAGTGATCTACTATCATCTGATCTTCGGAACCAAAAACAGGGAGCACACCCTCCCGGAAGCAGACCATCGAAGTCTTTATAATTACATGTGGGGAGTTTTCAGAAACAAAGAATGCCATTTATATCAAATCAATGGCACAACCAATCACATTCATTTTTTATTTGAGCTGCATCCTTCTGTGACTTTAGCAGGTCTGGTGAAGGATTTAAAGTTATCAACCGGTCAATGGATCAAAAATGAGCGGAAATATCTGAATTTTCGGGGCTGGCAGGTAGGTTATGGAGCCTTCACAAAATGTCTTTCGGAGAAAAGAAGGGTTATCCAATACATCAAAAACCAAAAATCGCATCACAGAAAGGTTGCCTTTCTGGATGAGTATAAGCGGCTGCTGACAGAAAACGGCATTGATTTTGACGAAAGGTATCTGCCCTAATTTATGGTTCAACCCTTTCAGGGTTGAAGACAGGCTGGCTTAGAGTTCTGCCACCCACAGCGGCGGGTGGTTAATGATGGTTGTTTCCCTTCGGGAAACGCAGATAATCAAAGGTTTTTGAGAATAAGATAGGTCGGGCTTTTCTTTGTTGGGATCTGCCACCCGCAGCAGCGGGTGGTTTGTTGTTTCCCTCCGGGAAATGCAGCAATAGCTGTAGATTTGTAGATGAAATTGAATTTTATTCTGAAAGAAGGCAATTTCAGTAATATTTCATCTCATTTAGCCAGTGAGCAAATTGTAACAACCTCACTCACGAGATGGCTGGAATATTGTAAGCTTATGTATAACGGTAAAACAATTCACTCTGATCCCGAAATGATCATATTTCAGATAACTCAACAACGCTGCATGGAGGCTCTAACAATCTGCAACAATAACCCTGATTTTTATAAGGATTTAGAGCTTATATCTGTTGTCTTTAGCTTATCTGTGACCCCGATCCCGAAGGGATCAAACGCTCAGTAACTCCACGTTGCTACGTGGAGTTAAACAGCAGAACCTTCCTATCAACCACGAAGTGGTTGAATTTTATCTTTATTCATACCAAGCTGCTGCTTGTGGGCTGACAAACTAAAACAACCATCAACCAGAACATGGTTGAACCAATATTTTTATTATATTTAACCATCCGAATTTGAATGTGTCATATATGATCATATCATTTTTTAATCGGTTAAACCCCTAAAATCACCATACTATGAACAACTTATTATTTCAGGGATGTTGCCTGAGCGCACTTGTTGTCGGGAGTTTTGGCTGCAAGACCGCTCCCGACGAAGAAGAGGCCGAAAAGCCGAACATCATCTACATTATGACCGACGACCATGCCAATAGGGCATTAAGCAGCTATGGCGGTGATCTTATTGAGACCCCTAACCTCGACCGTCTGGCCGAGGACGGCATGCGCTTCACGCAAAGTTTCGTGACCAACTCCATCTCAGCCCCCAGCCGGGCTACATTGCTTACCGGTCAGTATAGCCATGAAAATGGAGTCATTGACAATACCAAGGAATTTGACGGCAGTCAGATGACTTTTCCAAAACTGCTACAGGATGCGGGTTATCAGACAGCCATGATCGGGAAATGGCATCTGAAAAGCGAGCCCACCGGCTTCGATTACTGGAAAGTATTGCCGGGCCAAGGCAATTACTACAACCCCGATTTTATTGAGATGGGTAAAGAAATCAGGGATACCGGCTATGTCACCAATCTGATTACCGATGAAGTGATTGACTGGATCGGCCAGGCAAAAGGCAAGGAAGATCCTTTCTGTGTGTTATACCATTTTAAAGCTCCGCACCGTGCCTGGTGGCCCGGCCCGGATCACTTGAATAACTTTGAGGATAAAGAATTCCCCGAACCCGAGACCCTGTTTGATGATTATAAAGGCAGAAAAGCTGCAGAAGCCGCTTTGATGGAGATCGACAGCAACATGTACCTGAGCAGCGATCTGAAGGTCAAGCCACAGCATGTGAAGGAGGCAGGCATGTATCCGGATGCAGACCATCCCAACCGTTTCGGCGCCTATCAGGGAAGTCTTGAGCGTATGACGGAAGAACAAAAGAAGGCCTGGAATGAGGCCTATGAGGACAGACAGCAGGAATTCCTTGAATTTGATGACCGCCAGGGCAAAGATTTTGTGAGATGGAAATATCAGCAGTATATGGAAGATTACCTGCGATGCATCGCCTCGGTTGACGACAACGTTGGCCGGCTGCTGGATTATCTGGAAGAAAATGACATGAAGGAAAACACGATCATTGTCTATACCTCCGACCAGGGATTTTATCTGGGTGAACACGGCTGGTTCGACAAGCGCTTTATGTATGAAGAGTCATTGCGCATGCCCCTGCTGGTTCAATATCCCAAAGAAATAGAAGCCGGTTCTGTGAATGACGACATTGTGCTGAACCTGGATTTTGCACCCACCTTCCTGGATTATGCAGGTGTAGAGAAGCCGGAGCAGATGCAGGGCCGTTCCATGCGACCGGTTCTGCAGGGAGAAACCCCGGATAACTGGAGAGAATCCATGTATTACCATTATTATGAATATCCGGCCTGGCATGCGACAAAACGCCATTACGGCATCCGCACCGACCGCTATAAGCTGATCCATTATTACTACGACATCGATCAGTGGGAGTTTTACGACTTAGAACAGGACCCCAATGAATTAAATAATGAGATCGATAATCCCAAATATGAGGATGAAATTGAAAGGCTTAAGAAAAGGATGGAAGAGCTGCGTGAGAAATACGGGGATTCCGATTCATTGTCACAAAGATACATTGAAGAATGGATCGAGAGTGGACATACGGAGAATCAGTTCTAATGGCACTGCAAAAGGCAATTAATGCTTCAATGCGTGAATTCATGAATGCTTGAATGTGTAAATGTGAAAATGGGAAAACGAGAATATGAGAACACTGATCCGTCGAAAGCCGGATAAATGACATGGATAAAACGGATGATCACAGATATTTATCTGTGTAGATCATTATAATCTGTGTCATCTGTGTTCCAAATTTTTAAACTATTAAAACTTTAATTATGAGATATTCAACAGAAAACACAAAAGTGACCCGACTAGGAGTAATGAAAGGATTAAAGATGCTTTTACCAATCCTGACATTAATTGCCTTTATATTTGGGTTTGATTCTATAAATGCACAACCGGATCAATCCGGATATGAAGGCAGCGAAGCCCAGGCCTTTGAATTTCCCACTTCAGAGGATGATGCCAATTTTCATTTTACCAGCGTTCCGGATCTTTTCAACTGGAACATCAAGTACCCTCAGCCTGGCTGGGAGGATGCCATGGACTGGTTCCTGGATGGCATGAAGAAGGAAGGACCTGCCTTTATGCTCAATGCCGGCGATATCATGGATGCCCGCTGGTGGTCGAGCAAAGAGCAGGTAATATGGGAAACAAACAACTGGTGGGGCGGTTTCAAACAACGTTTTGAGGATAAGAACATCAAACTGTATATCGCCCCCGGCGATCATGAGTACGGCGATGACCAGGGTCTGAGAAAGATGCACCTGACACCCGTTTTTGCAGAGCAGTTTACCAGGATCTTCGATATGCCGAAGAACGGTCCCGAACATATGGAAGAACTGGCCTATTCCTTCACCAAAGATAATCTGGCTGTTATTTCAGTGAATACATTTGAAGATGCAGGAGATCGCCTTTCCATGACCGTTTCGGGAAAACAGTTGGAATGGCTTGAAGAACAGCTCAAAAAGCATCAGGATAAGGAATTTGTTATAGTACAGGGCCATGTTCCGGTTTTTGGTCCGGTAGCCAGCAAAAACTCCAGTGCCAACATGCTGGAGGGAGGTGCCGATACCGAATTCTGGAAAACCATGGTGGAATATGGAGTGGATGCTTATCTTTGCGGGGAACACCATCGCGTAACTGCCAAAGAACGTGATGGCATCTGGCAGATCGTTCACGGAGCGCTCTGGGGTACACAAACGGATGTCAATTATATGCGGGGCAGTGTATATGATGGTAGGCTGAAATTTGAATTGTTCCGCTTTCCGGTGGAATACAGCGGAGGGTATATCAATGAAGATCACCCCCACCGGGGCGAAACCAACCGGCCACATCAGATCGTATCCATTCCGGAGACGGTCAGAAAAGACGGGCCTAATTCTGTCGGACAGCTCATTATAGAAGCTGGTGAAAATGGCAACAAAACTGTTAAAGCTATTGGTGAATTTAAAAATGATTAAATAATGTTTGGTAGGTAACGGTTGATTTTTATATTGATATGCGGATTCTGTGTATATTTTTTGTGGGATTTAGTGTT
>JBNJFN010000135.1:0-7989 GCA_051746885.1 Bacteroidota bacterium
GCCATTGCCTGCCAAATTAAGGGTCGATCTTTTATTAATAAAATCCTCCACTCCAAACCGTATATATTGAGGTTGGATATCTAAACTGATAACAGCGTCTACATCAATAATATCAAAATGAGCAATCAACTGATCCCCTTTCCGGTAAACCGAATCCGGCGTAAATTCGCGCTCACCCATAGGGATAACATTTGATTTAAATACATCATCATAGGGAGAATAATCAACATCAACCACCATAGAAAATACAGGCGCCTTAACATTTTGCATCAGGCATTCTTCCCCTGTTGGCTTATGGAACAGGCTTTGGGCCGTTCCATCCGGGGAAATAACGAGTCTCATTTGTTCATTTTCTATAACCACGTCATTTGCATCTTGACTCACCCTGGTGCATCCAAGTATCCCTACGATCAAAACTGAAAATAGTACAATGTTTAAACTTTTCATATAACACTTTTTTTTATTCATTACTCTCAACGCTCACAATTGATAATTCCCATTGCCAAAGCCCAGTTTATCAAAATAAGTCTGGTTACCATAATAAATCTATTACATTTTGACAATTTATATAATCTCAAACTACTTCATATTCCCGGAAAACAGCGGCCCAATGCAGCATAATATTCCCGGGAATTTTCGAATTTACTCGATAATAGTTGCATTTTGGAAAGCAGTGATCAATTCCTCTCTTGATAACTGATCTGTCTTCACAAACCGGCGATTGCTCACAGGCAATATGACTGAATTATCATTTTCACCGGATTCTATTTCTGTTTCCGTTCCCAGCTCCTCAAGTAAGGTTAAATTGTCAGGACTTACAGGCAATTCCAATTCCTTATTATCCGATATATGCCAGTACACAACATATAAATCATCTTTCCGCTCAAAAATGAATGCCCGTACTTCCTGGGTCTCGTTTGCCAGGTTCTTAATTTGTTGATAAGGAACCAGTTCAAACTCTTCCTGCCCGTTGACCAGCAAGATATGCTCCTGCTCCAGATTCCGCAGCATCTGTTTCTGTTCTTCACTCAACCAATCGGAAGCTTTGGCCTTCTCCCATCTACGAACAACTTCCAGATTATCTTCCGTACGGGGATGGTTTCGGAAATTGCGGGAGTCATCCCAGATGGAAATGGGTAAATCCCAGGCAGCAGCCTTACTACAGGCATATTCCAACATATCCGGCTGTGTTCCAACAGTAGTAGAGTCTGGAACATCGTATGCCAGCCGCACAAATGTAAAGCGTGAAAAATTCTCCCTCATCCGCGGGGCTTGTGCACCGGATTCCTCCCGGATGGCTTCCTTTAACTCTTCCGGACTATACCCCTGAGTATCCCAGGGATTTCCCCGCGTTAGCATGTGCCAGGAAAAATGTGAATAAGAAGCTCCCTCCCCGAAAAGCGGTTGATCGTCTAATTTTTTATGCACCTCATACTGTGCCTTGGCCGTATTATACCAGTCCGGGGAATGAATGTCTTCCGCTCCATCATAATAGATACTTTCAAATCCACCTTCGTTGTAAATTTCAGCCACCCTTTCGGCTACCTCTTCCTGGATACTGGTTCGTTGATCAAACCTTACAAATCTGGTCCAGGTGTCTACATCCAACACCCCTATTTTCATTCCCAGAGGGTGGGAGGAGACTTCAGACTCCAGTATTCCCCGTTCGCAGCCCTGGAATTTGTAAGGCGGAGTAGTGGTATAACTTTCATAACGGATCAGCTCATGGCCCACTTTCAATATCCGGCGTCCTTCATCCAAAGTTGTCAAATGAGGATCCTCCTCAACCCACACCGTGGTGTCACCGGGGCTCAATGGCTTACTCAATGTGAACACCCGCCGTAGATTCAACCGGTGATCAGGAGTGTCCTCAACATAAGGATCCCATTTATCTGCTTTACTGTAATGAATGTGGAAGGCAGGCGTTAGATCGGCGGAGCGAATCTTACCCACTACTTCTTTAAGATCTTCCATGCCATTGGGATAATCTGAATTCCATTCCAAATGACCTGCGGATTCTGTGAATGACCAATATGAGATCATAAGTCCAGAAAATCCTGCCTGCTTTGCGATCTGGATATTTTCACTGATGTTCTCAGGGGTCACATTTTTGGCCCAAAAATAGGAATCCGCGTATCTCTCTTTTTGACGAGCAGCTGCTCCTCTTGGTAGTCCATAGTCTTTTTCCAACTGGTCTATGTGGTTCAATAGTTCATCAGTATTAGTGACCATAAGGGCGGCACCGGTTTCTTCCGCATGAAGATCAGGATAGGCAGTGGCATGCAAAACCCGGTAGCCATTCCGCCGTTCAGCCTGAATGTGTGTACGGGGATCGGTCCCCAAGATTCCTACAGCACTTTCATCATCCCACATTACGTTAAGCCAGTCCCCGAAATGGGTCTTCTCTTTGATCGGTAACTGAAAAAACCGTAAATCCTCATATCCATTACCTTCACTTAACCACCCCTCCACTGTTAAACCTAAATAGTGATCCGTAAGATCAATTCCAAGAATAAGGGTATCGGTCACCCCTTCAAATCCTACCAGCAAACTGTCTCCCCGCTGACTGACAGAACTGGAGTGTACGTGATGTTCGGCATTCTTTTCGCATCGGGGAAGATGATCTCCTTTCTCTTCAGTCCAATTCATGACACGGTCGTGCCGACGTAAAAAAGTTGCCTCGCATAGCGGCGTCATTGTCTCATTAGCCAACAGCTCTTCATTGGTAGTCTTGTGTATAAGGCTTTTAGCATATCCATTGCTTTTTAGTACCAGCTTTATTTCAGGATTTTCTATCACTATATCTGCAGATTCCTGATTGTCTCTTGTGCAGGCAAATACTGCAATAATCAATATCAAAAGCACTCCATTAAAACTTTTCATGTGAACCTCTTTAATTTTAATATGTTTTTAAAGTTATTTTAACTCAGCGTTCCACCCAAATGGGACTGGACCAGGCCTGCTGACCGTTCTTTTGAGTAACCCTCAAATAATAAATACCGGATTGTTTGAATTCCTTATCCTCCCAGGTACCTGAATAGTGGTCAGTGGATTTTTCCGTTAAGTCTGTTTTTTCCGGTTCTGTCCACTCTTTGCCATCAAATCGGCATACGGTTATTTCTGCCAAATCCGAGGTGCCTCCAACCTGTATATTGAACACCGGATTATTATCCCGGCCAAGCTCTACCTGAGATCCCATGGGTGCGTCATTGCATCTGAACAATAGAATCATTCTGGCGCCTGTTGTACCATAGGTATGGCGGCTTTTCATACCCTCAAAAAGATCTTTTCTTGTCAAATCCGACGCAAAGGTAGCCTGTAGACTGGCAGTCTGGTCCCAACCGCTCCGGTCGCCCGACCAAACTTTTCCCGGTTCTTCACAGAGATGGCCCATCGTCAAACGGTGCATATCGGAACCCGCTACAACCCCCAGCCGCATTCCTTTTTCCACATTGTTGCGGAAACGGTTTTCCCGTTTTTCCCTGCCGGCCTGGTGGATGGAATATATTTCATCCAACCAGTGAATCGAGTCATTAAGGCTCTTATAGGCACTGTGAATATGGGCTATGGTGAAAAGGGGCCGATCTTGTTTAAGTTCTCCTAGTATTTCCATAAATTCCTGTTGGTCCTCCGCTCCAATCCGAAAACCCGGGTTGTCCTCCGGATATCCTTTTTCTCTCATCCTTGGCTCTCCCCAGATCAATTCGGCATCCGCCGCTGAAAGAAAATAGACATTGGTATGTCCTTCCTGGGCCCATTCATAACCATAGAATGTGATGAATTCTCCGGGTTCATTGGCTCTGGTAGTTTCTTTCAAATAACGGTCCCAGGCTTCCTTGCATCCGAAATATTCGGCATGCGGGGTGATGGATCCAAAATCCAATCCGGCCACTTTCGGGGCGTAAAAAAAATGTTCCCGAATATCGTTGGTGCCGTCACAATCAAGTATATGCACATGCATATCTCCAAAATAAAGTCGCCGAGATGGTTTTTCATCTGAAAGGACCAGATAGTTGGAGATCCCGGAAATGTTATTTCCTTCAACCCTGATACGGTGCCACCCGGTTTCCCGGATATTTAAGTGTTTTATTTGTTTACGGCCCCTGTCTTCTTTAGATATGGTTACTGTTTCGGGGAAGTTTTTCTCAACATCGGATTTCAGTTTGAGCGTGCCGGTAAAATCTTCGGCCAGATTGCCGTATTTGTCAATGGCTGCAATATTCATAGAAAATGAATCATTTAAAGCATGCAAGGGTTGAATGAATTCGAATTTAAGTTCATGGTAATATACAACGTCTAAAAAGAACAACATGAATAAAATATGCAAAAATTAAGTTTTAAAACCGTACCCATCTATTCAAAATCCTTCAGCATTTGTAAAGCCTCCTCCACCATCTTTTCTCCTGATCCCGGAGCGAGCCGGGAATTCATAGGCTCATATTCTCCTTCTCTATATTGTCGCTTTGTGGGGACGTAATGAATATCAATATTTGCCAGTTCAATAACCATCGTATTGTCAAAGGGTGAACGTTCCTTCAGGTCCAGTCCCAGTTCAACGGAGATTTCACCGGGCAACGTGACGATTGCAGTTTCAGCATCAAGCCGAAATACATGTATTTCAACAGGCAGACGCCACGGATCGCCTGAAACAACAGGCGTAACAGCCTCGTTTCCGCGCATTTGCTCAAGGTCCAGGATTTTATTTCGGCGTCTCTCCTCCAAAAAGGCCCGCTCATTGTAAAGGGGATCGGCATTTTCATCCCGGGTCCACTGATATTCTTCCTCTGTAAATCCCTGTAAAGCCGGATAGATTGTTCTTGAAAGGATTTTAAGATCAGGAGTTAATTGCTTTCTTTCAGGAAAGGCTTTCTGAATTGCCTCTGCAAGCTTTACTCCGATCATCTCTGTTTTCTTTTCAGAAGGCCGGGGAGCTGTAAAATCATGGTGATTCAGCTCACCGCAGGTTCCATTACCGAAAACGGATACCAACTCTTCATTGAAGATTTCCTTTAAGTTTTTCTGGAGGAAAAACGGATAATCGGCATGGAATTCAGTGCCCCCGCGGGTATCCGTATGGTTTGCAAAAACGGTAAGGCAGGCACTAAACTTTTCCTTATCTGTGGGTTTAAACATCACAAAGTGAACATCCGGATCGATGGGGCCTGCCGGACGTACCAACTTAGGATTTTGAAACCCCGGATTCCAGGCCACCTTGCCGTTGGTCATAAGCCGGCGACGGTTGAAGGATACACCGGATTCATGTCCTATACCAGCAGTAAGTTCTACTTCACGGATTTGTTCGTTTGCAGTGACTATTGTCTCGGTCATCCCTCTGATCAGGTCTGTCACATAGCTTTCCCGGTCTTCCTCGGTCAATTCCCCATTTGCTCTGCGGTCCGCATAATCTTCTATGGCATCGCGAAAAGCAGGCCCTGCGTGAGTATGTGTAGCGGTAATGCTGATATGCTCAAAGGGTATACCGGTCTGCTTTGAAACGCGCTCTCGTACGATTCTGCTTAAATCCCTGGGGATAGTAAGTACATCACATATAAGAAGCGCACCATGACTTTTTCCCTGCTTGAAAACCAAAGCTTTGGCATACAGGGGAGTGCCCTCTCCTGTACTTTCACCCCGGTATGAAGGATAGCCCACAGGAGGAGTGATCTCTACTTTTGCAGAGCCGGCTTTTAGTGTTGATGCTCCTTCATTCCGTTGACACCCAAAGGAAATAACCAGCAGGAATATCGAGCAGACAACAAGAAAGGCAGAAACAGAAATACGGGTAAATCCAGGTCCTCTCCTTTTCCCTGCATTTAAAATATTACCGGATGGCCGGTTCAAATCATTGTTATCCTTGGGAGACTTATTAAAATAATGATTCACTAAATTATTCATCCTTACAGTCAATTTTTTTATTATTCGATTAAACAACTTAAAGGCTTTTCACAGCGGTTGCCAACTGATCAACTGCCTGCTTATTCCTTTCAAAACAAGGTGCCAAAGTAGGTCTCCAGGGAGCTGTCATAAATCCGAACAGTCGGCCGGGATCAATGATCTTTTTGCAATAAGCCACCGTCATACCCATATTGTCCGAATTCGAATGATTGCTGCCTGTTGGAATCTGGTCAAAGCCCTGTTTATCCAGTTTTTCATAGTATTTTACATATTCATGAGGATCCGACCCAAAACCTGTCCCATAATACCAATTGCTCTGAAGTACGGATTTGGGCATTTTTCTAAAGAATAGTTCGGAATGATGCCACATATAATCGGACCAAATCCAGGGACGGACATTGTTCTTTTCTACCTCGCCTATGAGAAAATAAAAATCGCCCCACCACAGATTTTCTTGCCGGATAACAGCATGTTTTAATCTTCTCTGGTGTTGTGCTGTCTCTTCATCCATTCCTAAATGAAAAAAACGGGGTTTATCAAAGAGATCGGTTATTTCTGCAATCAAATCCTTACACACACCGTAATATGTATCCGTTGAAACCATACGGGAATACTTCCCCAGCCAAATATCGTGACCAGCACCGAAATTCAGCTTCGGGATAGGTTCCAGGCCCAAATTTCTCATTTTTTCAAGCTCCTTGCGCAATCGACTGGTAGACAATGCATTTCTAACTGCTATTTCCGGATGACTTTCATATTTGATCCCGTCACCCACATCTATCAATACCATGTTCATACCTGCCTGGCTCATATATTTTAACAGGTCATTCCATGTGTCATCATCGAAAGTCAGCGCGGGTCTGTATCCATGGGCCCATTCTCTTGCCTCCTGGCAGGTTTCACAATCATAATTCGGATCTTTGTATTTTCCCGGAATATAGTCTTCCCACATATTATAACTGAGATGCAGTAAAATTGCCTTAATTAACTCATGATCGGAAGATTGGTTTTGAAATGAGGAAAAATTCGGTTGTGCCAGCAGAGAGCCGGAAAGGCTACTTAATATTCCTGCTGCGGCTGCTTTTTTGATAAAATCTCTTCGGCTTGTCATTTTGTTTTATTTTTTTAAAGTAGATACTATAAGTGTAAAGTTTTATAAGAAATTATTTATTCTTTTAGGGGTATCGGACTGTCAACATGACCAACCGGTCTTACGTTCTTTCCGTTAATTCCCTTGTCGCCAAGATACTCCCGTGCATCTTCAGCAAACTGCATAAGACGCTTTACGACTTCCGGATGCTGCCCGGCGACGTTAACCGATGAACTGATGTCGTTCACAACGTCGAACAACAAGGGCTTGACCTCATCCTCTGACTTGAAATGCGGATGACTTGAAAAACTGTCTACAGGAAGGAACAGCTTCCAACGGCCACTGCGAACAGCCTGCAATTGCTTTCCCTGATAGTAATAGAAGACCTCGTAAGGCGATTCTGCACCTGGCCTGGAAAACATAAGCGGCCGAATGTCATGGCCGTCAATGATGCGATCTTTAGGTGGCTCGGTCCCGGCCAGGTGTGCCAGGGTGGGCAGAATGTCCATTGTTGTGCTCAGTTCGTTGCACACGGTTCCCGCCGGAATTTTACCGGGCCACCACATGATTGTGGGTACGCGAAATCCTCCTTCCGCTGTAGTATATCCTTCGCCATGCAATGGAAGATTGCTGCCCCGCTTTGGACTGTAATGCGGGGAATCGGGATTAACACCACTGGCCAGGGGGGCGCCGTTATCTGATGTCCAAATGACCAGCGTTTGTTCGTCGAGATTAAGCTGCTCAAGTTTGTCCAGTATCTGGCCTACCGACCAATCCAATTCCTCGATGGCATCTCCCCACGGTCCGTTTGCACTTCGACCCTGAAAACGCGGACTCGCAAAAGACTCGGATGTACTGCCCGGCATATTATGGGGTAAATAAAGAAAGAAGGGCTGATCTTGGTATTGTTCTATAAACTCCAGCGCTCTCTCTGTTTCTCGTTGCGTTAACAAATTGCAATTTGCCGGTGCCTCAATAACGCTTTCGTCTTCCATTAACGGCAG
>JBNJFN010000136.1:0-7956 GCA_051746885.1 Bacteroidota bacterium
GGGATCAAATTTGGAAAAAGTCACCCCGACAATATTGGGGAAGATGGGGCCAAAAGCCAGGCCGGTGATCATAAAGGCAATAACTGCCACCACAGGGTTTTCTGTCCATATCATAACAGCAATGGCAATGGCTGAGACCAGCGACATCCCAATAATCACCCTGGCGCCGATGGCCGTGAGGTTTTTAATTCTTGAGGCCAGAAAACGACCCAGGGTCAGGGCGACACCAAACAGGCTCAGCACCACTCCGGCATTGGAAGATGCGCCGGCGCCTCCTCCGAAAAGCTCAGCCATAAGCGGCTTGCCCCACGTAGTCATGGTGATTTCAAGGGACATATAGAAGAAAAGCGCCACAACACCAATCAAGACAGCGGCTTTCTTAAGCACATCAACAGCCATGGAAAACTTAAATCCGCTGGCTATATGGGGATAGTTCGTGGTTAGGGATACGATAAAAAAAGCAACCACTATTGCCCCCACTATGGATACAGCGCCGCTGTAGCTGAGGCTTTGTAAAAAAAGAGTGAAAAGCAGCGGGGTCAGCACATAGCCTACCCCAAAGAATACATTGCCAAAGTTGCTGGCGCGGGCGGGGTCTTCCCCTTTATAAAGCACTGCCGGAATAAGGGTATTGCCCACCGTATTGAGGGACATGGCCCCTATGCCCAGAAGTATGCTGGCCAGCATGGCTATGGCATAGCTGGGGGCAAAGGCCAGCAGGAACATGCTTGCTGCCACCAGGGCAAATCCAAAAATGGCCAGGGGTTTGTGGCCGAATTTGTCTACCAGCGGGCCGAGGAAAAGCTGGACAATACAACTGGTCAGGAACAAGGCCATAACCAGGGAGCCAAAGGCATTTTCGTTAATGCCCAGGTCATTCATTAACTCCACCGAGACGGAACCGAGAATAACAAAGCACACCGCTACGGTGAATACGGCCATAAGGGCTACAACTACAATTCTTTTCATAAGGGTATTCCTTTCTGTTTAATTTATAAATGGAGCCTGTCCATGAAGCCCTCCCTGTTACTCTGTGATTTCCTTGGTGTTCTCAGTGGTTAATATTATATGTGAACCACAGCGCTTCACAGAGATCAAATATAGAGCAACACAGAGGTATTATAAGAATTTCAAAGATCTATCTGACTTTATGGACAAGCTCTGAATAAATATAGGTATTACTTTTTATTTTCGTGCATTTTTTGGCAGAAAATGAAATTCCAGTTTAACTGGGTTATGGCCTCCTATTATTCTTCCGAACCGGGTACCGGTACCTCGGAATTGACAAGGGGGCTTGAGCCCAGTGAAGTGAGTGATTCAGGGCCTTCTTCGGGACCCAGCCGGAGACTCGACTTCATCATCTCATCCCAGGTTACTTCTTCTCCTGTGTAGGCAGAGATCCTTCCCATTATGGCGCAAAGCGTTGATTTGGCTGTAAATTCGGCCTCGTTAACAGGTTCGTCTCTTCGAATAGAGGTTACCAGGTGAATATGCTCCTGAAGATAAGGACTGTTTACATCTTCGGGTTTTTCGTAGCTCCATAGATTTTCACCATCCGGTCTGGCTATGTAGCTCGTACAGTCGGAATAACCTTTTGTACCACGTACAAATTCCGAAACATCATTTACGCAGCCGTCAATCTGCCGGCACATACTATGCATATGAATGTCTCCCTCGTAAACAAAGTCAACGCTAAAATTGTCATACTGGTCGCCGGTTACCCTGCGGTGCCTGGAGCCAAAACCTACGGCTCTTTCCGGAAATTTTCCGCCCATGAACCAGTTGATGACATCAATGTTGTGAACATGCTGTTCGGTGATGTGATCGCCTGATAGCCAGGCCCAGTTAACCCAATCCCGGAGCATGAACTCCATGTCGCTCCATTCGGATTTTCTTTCTCTATACCATAGCTGGCCACTATTCCAGTAGCAATTTGCGCCGACTATATCTCCGATCTCACCGCGCATAATGCGTTTATAGGCTTCGATGTAGCTTTCCTGGTGATGGCGCTGGGTTCCTGTAATAACGGTCAGTCCGAGATCATCGGCTCTCTTCGAGGAACTGATGATTGAACGGGCGCCCACCGGGTCAACGGCCAGGGGTTTTTCCATAAATACATGTTTATGGGCATCTATGCAGGCAGCAAAATGCAGGGGTCTGAAATACGGAGGGGTGGCCAGAATTACAATGTCCACATCAGAGTCGATCACCTTCTTATAGGCATCAAATCCAATGAAGCACTGCTCATCCGGAACCTCCTGGTCGGTTTGCTTTTTGATCTTTTCGCGGCTCTCGGACATCTTGTCTTCAAAGACATCGCCCATGGCTGCCAGTTCCAGGTTGGGACCTGCATTGATGAAATTGACCGCAGCGCCGGTACCTCTGCCGCCGCAGCCTACAAGGCCTGCCTTCAGGGGCTGGCCATCCGGAGCCTCATTCAAAAGAGGGGGAAGGCTGAGTTCAGCTTTACTTCCTCTGCTGCACGAAGACAGCCAGTTGGCGGTTAGTGCCATTCCGGCAACTCCAAGTGCACTTTTTGTCAGAAATTCTCTTCTGGTGTGTTTGTTTTGGTCTTCCATAGTTGTATAAAATTTAGTAGTGGCTGATTATTTAGGTGTATTGAGTCTTTTCTGCTTTGTATTACTGGTTTAATAGCCAAAGATATGTAATAAGACGTGATTTTTCTTAAAAAAACCGATCCCGGTTCGGGATCGGTTTTTTTTATTCAAATCAATATCCTTATTAATAATTCGGATTTTGAGTGAGCTGGGGTGCTCTTTGCATCTCATCATAAGGAATTGGTATCCAATAGGCACTCTCTTTCCATTCTCGTTCATCCTGAATTGTGGAGGTAGCCCATTCCCATCTCATCTTGCCATCTTCCCACTCATAGACGTTCATTACATGTACATCGCGCAGAACTTCATCGACAATCATCCAGCGGCGTATGTCAAACCAACGTTTTTCCTCACCGAAAAATTCAATTTTTCTTTCGTGGCGGACAAATTCCCGGGCCTGGTCCTGCCCAACACCAGTGGGTCTATCGGGCAGGCCGGCACGATTTCGTACCTTGTTCAGGGCCTCAATGCCATTTTGTATTTCTCCCAACTCAATGCTGGCTTCTGCATAATCCAGCAATATCTCGGCATATCTGAATTCAGGCCAGGTTTGTTCATTCTCGTTGTACTGCCCCTGAATTTCAGGATCAAGGAACTTTTTGAGGTAATAGCCGGTTTTGGTGCCATTCCAGGGTTCAACATCCCCTTGTCGCGTATCCATTCCGGCGGTTATGGCATCGTCATCTGTATGCTCAGCACCTTCCTCTACAAAATAACCACTTTCGACTTCAGCAGGCCCATTGGAACGATCCTGCCACGGAGCGCCGTGGTATAGTACAGAAGCGTAAAAACGGGGCTCCCGTCTATAGTACGGATCCAGATAGGGATTATCCTCCAGATCAGAGGCGCTTGCTTCCCTAACGGTTTCATTATCCACGGAAGAAGGAGCATCCCAATCAAAATCACTGCCGTCTGCCATTTCAAATGATCGAACAAACGGTTCCTGTGGGTTGTTGTTCCCCCAGTTGTGATAGCCATTGGGTCCATGCCATAAATTTGGTTGTGAAGAATTCCCTTTTTCCTGATTGTATTGAACCCCCCAGATGAGCTCTTCGTTCCACTCTCCTTTTTGTAGAAAAATGCTGTGAAAATTGTTGGCATATTCCTGGATCTGTTCCTCAGTCATGTCTTCAGGAGGATCTTCCGTGGTACCGGTCAAACCATAGTTACCATAGTCACCATTAATAAATGACTCGGCAGCGGATTGTGCAGCTTCCCAACGCTGCTGTTGGGAACCCTCCTGGAAGGAAACCAGGGGATTATTGGCTTCATATCCCCCATTGACCAAGTCACTGGCACAAAACGTAAGCAACCTTACTTTCAAAGCAGCAGCAGCACCTTGAGTGGCGCGCCCCTGTTCAATATTACCTCTCTGGGGCAAAAGCTCAATTGCATTTTCAATGTCGGAAAGGATAAAATCCCTGGTCTCTGCTATAGAGGATCTTTCACTTCCTGAGTAGTCTTCACCCAATTCAAAAGGTTCATCCACCAAAATTCCACCTCCATAAGCGCGCAGCAGATTCGTATATTCAAATGCCCTGATGAAATAAGCCTCACCTTTTATGCGTTCCTTCAGATCCTCTTCCTGGGCTGTTTCTGTGGGAACATCATCTATGTTAGCCAGCAGAATGTTGACATTTTTGATGTTGTCGTATATATATCCCCAATTATACGCACCAAATCGGTTGTTGCCCCAATGGCCCAGTTCATCGGGCGCCAAAGTACCTTTAGACCAGGTATATTGACCGGGTCGGTGAATACATAATAGTTCATCAGTTGCTGAAGAAAGCAGATCTTCAAGCAATCCCAACTGCCCAGTCCATCCGGCAGGACCACCTAGGTTGTTGTAACAGTCACCTAGATAAGATTTAGTCAGATTAATATCCTCAAATACCGATTCTTCGGTAAAGGAGCTAACGGCCTCCCTATCGAGGGGATCTTCTTCGCATGATGTTGGTATCATAAACAACATCACACCCACCGTTACATATCCCAATATCTTTTGTATATGGTTCATATCAGTTGATTTTATTAGATTCATAATTTATATGCTTTAGAACGTAAGATTTACACCCATGGCAATGGTTCTTGTCGGAGGATAGGTCATCGGATTGCCAACTTCCGGGTCAAATTTATCCTGTGCGCTGTAAATCATAAAGAGGTTATTGCCTCTTACAAAAATCTTGGCGGTGGTAAGTCCTATACCTCCAATTGCCTCTTCTGGAATAATATAAGAAAGCGACGCCTGTTTCAAGCGGGCATATGCCATGCTGTCCCACCAGTAGGTATTGTTTCTTCTCCACCAAACCCAATACTGGTCACCACGATTCCAGGCCCTTGGTACGTCGGTATCTGTATTGGCTTCAACTCTCTGCAGGTTGCCCTGGGTCCACCGGTCGTCATAGTTCCATCCGAACCAGTTACCGGCTTCTCCGCGGCGACCATCAGTGGTATGCTGTTGGTAATAGGTTCCCTGGCCCTGAACCAATACCGACATATTCCAGTTTTTATAGGCCATATCGAATGTTACGCCGTAGAAAGTTCTGGGTGATTCTGTTCGATCCCTTAAAATCATATCGTCATCAGTGATCTCACCGTCTCCGTTAACATCCTTCAATTTGATGTCACCGGGTTTGGCTTCAGGATGGCTGGGATAATTGTCTACTTCCTCCCAGTCTTCAAAAACGCCGATTGCTTCATACATCAGTGTTACACCGTATGGACGACCTTCCCGTTCCTGCCAGGGTACCGATCGCTCGGGTTCATCCATGAAAACCACTTCGTTCTTGTTGTAGCTGAAATTTCCACTTAGACTGAACCTGAAATCCTCACCCAGTTCCTCGTTGTAACCGGCTTGAATTTCAAATCCCCGGTTATCCACTTCGGCTATGTTTTCCTGGGGTAAGGAAAGACCGGTAAACTGGGGGACGGAAGCATCCCTGTATGCCAGGATATCAGAACGTTTTTTGTAGAACAGGTCCAAATCCAGGCTAAACATATTATCCAGAAACTGGGATTCAAAACCCACATTGTAGGAAGTTTCCTTTTCCCAAGTAATATTGGGGTTGGCAACACCTTCTTGGGAAACAATGGATTCAACCTCTTTGGCGGTACCCATTGCCACTCCTGATCCTATACTGTATTTATTCAGGTACTGGAAGGGACTACCCGGATCCATACCCACTTTACCATAACTGGCTCTCAGCTTGAAGTAGTTGATAAAGGGAAGGGTTTCCTCCCAGAAATCCTCTTCGGAAGCACGCCATCCTAGCATCACTGATGGAAAGTTGCCCCAGCGGCTTTCGGGAGGATATTTCAGGGAACCATCCCGGCGGAAAGTAAATTCGGCCAGGTATTTTTCCTGGTAATTATAGCTGGCACGGCCTATAAACGATCGACGGGAATAGATCCACCGGCTTCCCGAGTTGGTTTTCTCTTTTTCACCGCCTGCATTCAATGTCTGTACCTTATCGGAAATATAGTAGTTGCGATAGGCTGAAATATAATTGCCGTCATCATTCATCTGTTCAACAGTTCCGAAGAGACTGAGATGGTGATCGCCAAAATCGCGCTCATAATTGACACTTATATTGGCTTGTTCCCGGAGATCCCGATGGTACTCTTCAGTCTGATTGGGTGCCTGGGTACCACGTTCCTGTGGAGTAAGCTCCATATCATCAATGAATCCGTCGTCGTCGGTATCTTCTGCCGTATCCCAATTGGGGAAATACAGGGTCCACGGCTTCTGGAAATACCAGTCGTAACGGTTATCCATATCATAAGAATATCTGGCTTCTATATCCAGATTTTCCAGAGGATTTACCTGTAATTTCAGTGTATTTTGGGTCTTGTAGTGTGTTTCGTCGTCATGACCGGTTGCAAACGTAGATGTTACTACCGGATTGTCGCCATATTCAATATCTGGTCCGGGTTTACCATTGGGCCAGAATGCCGGCATTGTCGGCACCAAACGGGTCGCTTGTCCGTAAATGCTCCACGCGCTTTTTGTTGGGTATTTGCGTTCGGTCTGGAATCCGGCGAAATCATAGGATACATTCATCCAGTCGGTAATAGGAACATCTAGTTTTGCACGTGCATTGTACTGAGTATAACTTGTGGATTCCTGTTCGTAAATGGCCTCTTCATTTCTCAGACCCAACGAAAAATAGTAGCTGATGTCATTCAAAGTACCGTCGAGCGTTATGCTGTGTTTGCTTCGGTTTGTCCAGTTGGCGATCAATTCATCCATCCACCGGGTATTGGGATGCTCCCATGGATCTTCACCGGATCGGAACAGTTCAATGTCTTTGTTGGAAAATTGACGCTCCTTGCCTTCATACATCTGGTATTCGCTTAGCATGGTGGCATATTCGGCGGAACTGGCTATATCAGGCACCTTGGTTGGTGTCATAAAACCCTGATAGGAATCGATTCGCAATCTAGGCTCTTCACTTTCCCCACTTCGGGTTGTAACCAGAATTACTCCGTTTGCAGCCTGGGCACCATAAATGGAGGCAGAGGCATCCTTTAACACAGAAATGTCTTCAATGTCAGCCGGATCCACTTCACTCAGCGAACGACCGGGCACGCCGTCGATAACAACCAGAGGATTGGTACCGTGTAATGTAGTACGACCTCGTACCCGAATATTGGCTGAATTCTGGCCTGGCTCACCGGTAGGCTGTGTAATCGTGACACCAGCCAGACGCCCGGAAAGGGCATTGGTTACATCGGAACTGGGAGTTTCGGCAAGTTGGTCACCACTGACCGATGTGACAGAACCAACTACCTCCTGCTTCTGTTGCCGGCCATAACCAACGGCTACAACTTCTTCCAGTTCGGTCACAGCCTGTAGCATAGAAACATCAATCTCTTCCCGGCCGTCAATCTCAATGGTTTGCTCCTGGTATCCCACGAATGAAAATACCAGCGAAGCGTCGGCAGGGGCTTCAAGTGTATAATTACCATCCATGTCGGTGGTTGTACCAACAGTAGTTCCCTCCACAACAATATTGACACCCGGTAAAGGCTCTCCGCTTTGTGCATCCGTTACCTTCCCGGTCACTTCAATTTCTTGTTGGAATTTCGACAAAACGTCGTTATCATCCTCAGGATAGACTGAATCTGCGTGGGCAATTAAAGGGTTGCATATAAAACAACCGAAAACCAGCAGGGCTATCCATAACTTTAAAAAATGGGTTTTCATCTTCATAAAATTTTAGGCTTTTTTAATTAAAAGTTTTACATTTTTCACTTTTTTGATAACGGAGTACGTGAGAGCATTTCTTCCGTTATCTTTTGAATTTTCCCAGATATCTAAAATGGGCTCCGGGTTAGG
>JBNJFN010000137.1:0-7931 GCA_051746885.1 Bacteroidota bacterium
ATATACCGTATCATTCCCGAAATAGCTGTTTGCCTCCCTTGCAGTGGCTTTTAATGCTTCTTCGAGGCGATCTTTCTCCCTGACGATGCGTATGCCTTTACCCCCACCACCGGCGGCAGCTTTAATCATGACCGGAAGATCTTCCTCCGTAACCATTTGGGCCAATTCCCGTGGATTTCCTTTTTTAATATATGGCAGAGGAATGTTGAGCCAGGCTACAAAATCAGCAGCTTCTGTTTTATTTCCCATGATCCTTATTGCTTCTTCTGAAGGACCAATAAAGATGAGTCCGTTATCCCGGCATGCCTTTGCAAAATCGGGATTTTCAGATAAAAATCCATAGCCGGGATGAATGGCATCTGCCTGACTTTGTTTTGCAATACTTATAATTTTATCGATATTCAGATAGGTCTCGTGCAGTGAACCTTCCCCCAACGACCAGGACTCATCAGGCCGTATGGTATGGAGAGTAGATCTGTCCTGCTCAGAAAACACAGCAATGACATTAATTCCCATTTTCCGGGCAGTTTGGGCAATCCTGGCTGCAATTTCTCCCCTGTTGGCTATGAGTAATTTATTGATTGGCTTCATATTCATTGCTTGTTATATGTTCAGCCACCGTGGCTTCCTTTTTTCCAAAAATGCTTTCATTCCTTCCTGCCCGTCTTCGCTAATGCGTGCTTTTGCGATTGCATCAATGCTCATCTCCCTTATTTCGTTGAACCGGTTTGTTCTACCAATGTCGTTAATAAGTTTTTTTGTCTGTTTTACAGCCTGTACACTGTTTTTCCCAACTTCTTTCAGAATGATTTCCAGCTCAGTATCCAGGCTTTCCTGGTTACCTGAGGTGTCTATAAGGCCTATGCGAAGGGCGTCCTTAACATAAAATGATTTTCCTGTGAGCATGTAATATTTGGCAGCATGTTCACCTGTACGCTTAATAACATAAGGAGCTACCGTAGCAGGTATCAAACCGATCCGCACTTCACTGAATTGAAACCGGGTTTCGTTTTCGGCCATTACGATATCGGAAGCTGCAGCCAAACCATTTGCACCTCCAATACAGGCACCATGGATCATCGATATTGTCGGAACAGGAAGCATATACATATTTTCAAACAGTTCCTGGAGTTTTTTGCTGTCCATCCTGTTTTCTTCATAGGTGTACCCCACCACTTTTTTCATCCAGTTAAGATCGGCACCTGCACTGAAAACCGGACCCTTACCCCGGATTACAAGCGCTTTGGCCTTTGAATTATGTATCTCTTCAAATGCCGCATTTAGTTCATCGATCATCTCATCGTTGAAGGCATTTCTCACCTCCGGCCTGTTAAGTGAAATCCATCCAATCTCCTCAACTGTTTCATAGGTTATGGTTTGTAATTTTTTCATCTATTTGGTCTATTACATTCTGAATACCCCATTCCTGGGTTCTTTATAGGGTTTATTTCTGGACATGGCAATACCTATTGCCAGCACTTTGCGTGTATCTACCGGATCAATGATCCCGTCATCCCATACGCGTGAGGTGCTGTAGTAAGCAGAGCTTTCATACTGATACTTTTTCAGCATTTTATTCTTGAAATTTTCAATTTCCTGTTGATCGGGCTCTTTCCCTGCCTTTTTCATCTGAGTCTTTTTAATGCTGGTCAGAACGCTGGCGGCCTGTTCTCCGCCCATAACAGAAATCTTTGCATTGGGCCACATAAATAGCAAACGAGGATCATAGGCTCTTCCAGCCATTGCATAATTACCTGCTCCAAAAGATCCGCCTATGATGATGGTGAATTTGGGTACATTGGCATTGGCCACGGCATGGATCATCTTTGCCCCGTCGCGTGCAATGCCTTCATGTTCGTATTTCTTTCCGACGATAAAACCAGATATGTTTTGAAGAAAGACAAGAGGAATTTTACGGTACTGGCATAACTCAATAAAATGGGCTCCTTTCCGTGCGGTTTCTCCATAGATAACACCATTGTTTGATACTATTCCAACCGGATACCCCATTATTCTGGCAAACCCGGTGACTAAAGTGGTTCCGTAATCTTTCTTGAATTCCTGAAATTCACTGCTGTCTACTATCCGATTGATAATCTCTCTGATATTGGGCTGTTTTCTCAGATCAACCGGAACCAAATCATAAAGATCTTCCGGATTGTATTCAGGTTCTTTGGGTTCAGTAACATCTAAAGGTTCTTTATAGGGGCGGGGGAGGTAGGAAAATATATTCCTGCATATTTCAATGGCATGCAGATCATCTTCCGCTATATGATCAGCCACACCTGATATTTGGGTGTGCACCGCTGCACCGCCCAGTTCTTCATCGGTTACTTCTTCACCGGTAGCTGCTTTCACCAGAGGGGGGCCGCCTATAAAGATCGTTCCCTGGTTGCGGACAATAATGGTTTCATCGCTCATGGCTGGTACATAAGCACCTCCTGCTGTACAGGATCCCATAACTATGGATATCTGGGGAATACCCTCTGCTGACATTTGGGCCTGGTTGCGGAATAAGCGTCCGAAATCCTCCTTGTCAGGAAAAACCCTGGATTGCTCAGGAAGAAAAACTCCACCGCTATCTACCATATAAACTACCGGCAAATGATTTTCCATGGCTATTTCCTGAGCCCTGACATGTTTTCTTATCGTCTCTCTGACATAGGTCCCGCCCTTTACTGTAGCATCGTTGGCTATGATTACACTTTCCCGGTCCTGAATAACACCGATACCCGTTATTATTCCGGCCGAGGGAAACGTATCATCATACTGATCATTGGCTGCGAGCGGAGAAAGTTCCAGGAAAGGAGTCTGAGGATCGACCAGTTGTTCGATTCGCTCCCTGGCTAAAAGTTTACCTCTATCCCTGTGTTTGTTAACCGCTTTTTGACCTCCAGACTGATGCACTTTATACATCATTGACCTAAACTGGTAAAGTATGGCGGAAAATCCGTTATTATCCTGCTGTGACTCATTATTGGTATTGTTTGCCAATGTTTTTTCAGTTTTTAATATGCTTTTATTACAGTCTAAATTGTGAAACAGAAAACAGCCTTTTTTGTTTAATATCCTAAAAAACATATTAAACAAGCTCATTAAGGAAATTTTTCATGTTCCACGAATAGAAATAACTCATAGCAAAAAAAGCCACGCAGAAAAGATTCTGCGTGGCTTTTTTTGATTGAATTTCAAGGTTTTTTAGTCTACAATCTCAATCATCTTAAAAGGTACCCGAATGATGGATTCGTAATCTTCACCCGATTCCAACATATCTTCATCGTCTTCTTCATAATACCAGTTGATTACTACTTCATTACGGGATTTTTTGAGCGACTCCAGTTTTTTAAAAATATCCAGAATACATTTTGAAGAACTTGTGTTGAAGTATTCCAATTGTACATTCACTGTTGTTTTTTTATTCGGGTTTTTTGCATATTCATCCAGCCATTCCACAATAGGACGGTAAAATTCAATTGAATTTTCTGGTATTGAACGCCCCTTAATTTCAATGACCCCGGATACCGGATCGAGTTTTACGTTTGGGGTCTTGTTTGTACCTTCAATTGATAATGATTCCATATTTTTATAATTGTTTATTTTCTTTTATATATAAATATCGAGGTTGAAAAACGAATATTCATCATTGTAATCAATAAATTTATATTTCATCCTTCCCTCTGTCCGCTTTGCCATGTCAATCAATCCAAGGCCTACGCCTCCTTTTTGAGTAAATTCCTGATGATTAAGTGTATTCTTGTAAAGTTCCTTCAGTTCATCTTTCGATAACGACTTAATCTTATCCAGTCTTTGCTTTAAGGATTTGACTTTCTCATTTTTTATAAAATTACCGGTGGAAACCTTATAATGATCCTTTGTTTGAGCAACTACAAATATTCCAAAATGTATATCAAATTTTCCATTACTTGCATCTGGCAGATCATCAATATGATGATATAAATTTTGTAAACTTTCCACAAGTATATTGTAAAGCTTTTTCTTAATGCTTTTTTTTACGACCAGATCCTCCAGCTTAGCATCCATTACTTCAAGAACATTGGTAATCAATTCAGAGGAAACACTGCCTTTATAAGCCAATATGGTATCCCCTGAATTCATCTGTGAATAAAAATTATCAATGTTGAAGTCCATCCACGTGTGCAAAAGAAATAACTTTTAACATTAAAGATTTAACAAAAATAGTAAAATTGCCGGTGAATTCATTTATATCATCACAGTTTTATTGGTTAATTTGATCTATGTTTACGCAAAAATTTCAATCAGGTTTGTTTATTTTTTAAACTTCCTTCATAAATTCTGTATTTTTGAAATTTACACTCCAACGGGCCGTTGAAAAGGGTCATTTTATTGGTAGCATGAAGCCCGATACTCTTTAGTGCTTGTTTGTGGTGACTAAATATCCAGACATCATAGCCGGCATATTTCTTTTTCAACAAATTACCGATTTTCTGGTAAAAAGCCTGAATATCATTTTCTTTTAATTTATAATCATATGGGGGATTGATAATTACAGTTCCATTTTTTTCCGGAGGAGGGTCATAATCTGAAATGGATTGTGTTAAAAGTTCCACGTTCCTGCTCATATTTGATTTTTCTAGATTTTTTCTCGTTATTTCTATGGCTTCTTCCGATATGTCGCATCCCTGTATTTTTACTTTATTTTGAGGTTTTGCCCTAAATTGGTTTTTAATGGAGCGAAAAAGACCGGGGTCGAAATCGTGCCAGTTTTTGAACCCGAATTCTTCTCTGTAAATTCCGGGCGGAATTTCATTTGCCAGGAGCGCCGCTTCAATGGGCAATGTTCCCGAACCACACATAGGATCAATGAATGGATTTTTTTTGTCCCATCCTGAAAGAATTATCAAACCGGCGGCAAGCACTTCATTAATAGGGGCTTTGACATTTTTGATCTTGTATCCTCTTTTGTGCAGTGACTCCCCGGAGCTATCCAGTGATAAGGTACATTGATCCTTTGATATGTGCAGATTAATTCTGAAATCGGGAAATTTCTTGTTGACGGAAGGTCTTTTGTTGTATTTATTTCTGAATCGGTCCACAATGGCATCTTTTGTTTTCAGGGAGGCGTATTGGGAATGCTTAAACAAATCGGAATTTACCACACCGTCAATTACAAAAGTGTTATACAAATTGAACAGCTTCTCCCATTCGTAGTGATAAACTTCTCTGTAAAGGATATCTTCTGATTTTGCCTGGAATATTTTCAATGGAACAAGTATTTTCAGGGCGGTTCTTGAATAAATGTTTGCCTTGTAGAGCATTGCTTTATCTCCCTGAAATTTGACCGCCCTGTTAAGTATTTCGGTGTTTTCAGCTCCCATTTTCTTCAGTTCCTCTTCCAGAACCTCTTCCAGTCCCCAAAAAGTTTTTGCAATGTATGTATTCATTGAATTCATAGATTTTTTACTATAAGAAACCCCTGTCAATAAAGCAGAAATTTACACCAAAAGATCTGCTACCCCATAAAACATTTTATGGAGGGTTAAAGTTTTTGATTTTCGTATGCAGCAGTTTTTAGCCTAGAATGTTTTCGATCTGGATGTACGATCCATTTCATATACTTCCATAGCTTTTATGTTTTCTTCGTCTATTTGAAAACGTACTGCGCTTCTCACCTTATGAAATCCCGATATTCCTGCGGCACCGGGATTTATGAAAAGAAAATCCCGCTTTTTGTCATACTGAATTTTTAATATATGGGAATGCCCACATATGAAAAGATCCGGTGATCTGTTTTTCAGCAGAGGCTCCACAGACTCGTCATATTTTCCCGGCCGGCCTCCGATATGCGTCATGAGAACGTCTACTGATTCACATGTAAATTCCTGATAATCCGGCCAAAAGTATCGTATTTCCGGTCCGTCAATATTTCCGTAAACAGCCTTAACGGGTTTAATTAATTCCAGGTTTTCTATTACCCTCATATTTCCAATATCTCCGGCATGCCATATTTCATCACATTCATTCAGAAATTTAATAAAACCCCCCTCCAGCAAGTTACCATGGGTATCGGAGATGACTCCAATTGTCTTCATATTTTGGTTTTTATTTTTAGGAGTGTCATCAACATTGAAAATCTTTACATTTGTCAAAAATAAAAAATATGCATCTTTTTTATACTCCCGATCTGAATGATAACTTTTATGAGCTCTCACAGGAAGATTCAAGACATTGTATCAAGGTGCTGCGGTTGAGAAAAGATGATTTAGTCCACCTTACAGATGGTAAAGGCGGGCTTTATAAAGCGCGGATAACAAAAGACGACCCAAAAGGCTGTAAGGTCGAGGTCATTGAAAAGACTAGTGAATATGGGAAAAGGTCATTCCATATACATATTGCCATAGCACCTACAAAAAATGTTAAACGGTTTGAGTGGTTTTTGGAAAAATGCACAGAAATTGGGATTGATGAGATCACACCACTGATTTGTTTTCACTCGGAGAGAAGACAGTTGAAAATTGAACGGTCGGAACGGATCATCACTTCCGCTTTGAAGCAATCGTTGAAGACGTATCATCCTGTCCTCAATGAAATAACAAATTATGATGAATTTTTTAATAAGCCTTTTGCGGGTTCAAAATTCATTGCTCATTGTAGATCAGCCCATACCCAACATATTAAACATATTTATTCTCCAGGCGACAATGTTACCATCATCATTGGCCCCGAAGGAGATTTTAATGAGCAGGAGATCAGAAAGGCTGAAACTTATGATTTTGTCCCTGTTAGTCTGGGCAAGAATCGTCTGAGAACTGAAACAGCGGGAATTGTAGCCTGTAGCATTGTTAACCTGCTCAACGAGGAAGTCCAATAAAAAAGTTCGCCTCCCATTTTTAAGAGAGAAAAAACCGGAGACGAACATCATTGAGCATCTTGTGTTGGCTAGTACCCGGAACCTGAATAATTCTGAGCGAAACTTATTACTTCCCCCATAATTTCTTCATTTACTTCTATGGTATTTTTCTCAAGGAATTCAAAAATATCGGAAAAATTTTCAATCCCAAGAAAATCGTCTCTTTCCGGGCTGTAAACCAGCCGATTGGACTCATCTTTCGATGCTGAAGGTGTAAAATGATGCTTCATAGGCCACTCCGTTATGATTTAAAATTTAATCTCAAAACGATTGTTTAAGTTTAAATATTGTAGTAAAAATTAACATTTATTAACAGAGGAAAGGGATGAATCATTCTGAGTGGTTATGTAGTGTTGAGATTGAGGTTCTTATTTTTGATCAATTTTCTTAAATTGATCAGGGCATACCTCATCCTCCCCAATGCAGTATTGATGCTTACATTGGTTTGATCTGCAATTTCTTTAAAGCTTAGTCCGCCATAATGGCGTAACAGGACAACTTCTTTTTGCTCTTCGGGAAGATAATCTATGAGTTTCCTGACATCATCAATGATCTGATTTCTGACCAAATCATCTTCAATGGTTTTTTCTGAAAATTTCTGGGAATTAAATATATCCATTTCATAATCATCATTGGAGTACATTCTGGATTGTTTGCCTTTCCTGAAATGATCAATTATGAGATTGTGAGCAATACGGATTACCCAGGAGACAAACTTACCACTTTCCTGGTATTTTCCCTGATGTAACGATCTAATGACCTTGATGAATGTTTCCTGGAATATATCTTCAGCAAGATGTTCATTTTTAACCATTAATAAAATATATGTATATACCTTATCCTTGTAACGGCTAATTAGCCGTTCAATAGCAGTCTGCTTACCGTCAAGATACTCCCGGATTAATTTTTGGTCCGTATTTTCTTTATTTTCCACTATCTCCTCCTCTTTTTGAATTAATAAAACCTTTGTTTATTAAACAATTATTCCATACTTCTGGTTTAGATTTTATGCAAATAAATAAAAATTCTCCGGAATTCAAAA
>JBNJFN010000138.1:0-7903 GCA_051746885.1 Bacteroidota bacterium
AATGTGAACCCGTGGAATGCCGAAGAACCTTATTTGTATGAGCTGTTTATCACCCTTAAAGACCAACAGGGGAATACCATGGAGGTTATACCTCAGAAGATAGGTTTCAGAAGGGTGGAGATAGAAAACGGCCGATTTCTGGTAAACGGAAAGCAGGTTCTGTTAAAAGGCGTAAACCGACACGAACACGATGCAGATGACGGCCATTATGTTACTAGGGACGATATGATGCGCGACATTCAACTGATGAAGCAAAACAATATTAATGCAGTGAGAACAGCCCACTACCCTGATGTTCCAATGTGGTACAAGTTATGTGACAAGTATGGTTTGTATGTTATTGACGAAGGGAATATTGAAACCCATGCTTTCGGAAATAACAGGGACAATAAGTTAAGCAATCATCCGGAATGGGAGGAGCCATATCTTGACCGGGTCAGGCGCATGGTTTACCGCGACCGCAACCATCCCTCCATTGTCATCTGGTCGCTCGGAAACGAAAGCGGTGATGGTCCCAATGTGGAGAATGTGTATGAATGGGTAGGGGAGAACGACCCTGGCCGGCCTTTCCATTACGAAGGTTCCACCAATCATTCGGGCCTGCTGAATGCAGATATCTATTCCAGAATGTATACGACCCCGGAAGGATGCAGGGAGCTTATGGAGGAATACAGCGATATGCCGTTCATGCTTTGCGAATATACCCATGCCATGGGCAACAGCAATGGTAATGTTGATGCCTATTGGGATATGATCTATGATGACAATAACTTTTTCGGTGCCTTTGTGTGGGATTGGATGGACCAGGGTCTGCGTCAGGATGTACCGGAAGCCTACCGGAAATCTTCCGGACAGGACAAGTTTATAGCGTATGGTGGATGGTGGGAAGAAGCCAAAGGCATCCACCACGACGGCAATTTCTGTATGAACGGTTTGCTGGCTGCGGATCAAACACCCCACCCGACCCTTTTTGCCATCAAACATCATTATAAATATGTGAAAGTTGAAGCAGCAGATTTGGAGGAGGGAACTTTCAGTATCACCAACCGGTATGATTTTGTTTCGCTGGATAAGAAGCTTGCCGGCAAGTGGATGTTGAAAAAGAACGGTGAAACGATCCGCTCAGGTGTGATCGGGAATTTGAATATCCAACCCGGGGAAAGCAAAACCGTTGATTTGGATCTTCCTTCTCTAACAAGTCAGGACGGAGCAGAATATTTTGTGGATTTCAAATTTGTGACCGCCGAAAACACCTTCTTTGCTCCCAAAGGCTATGAGATGGCCAGGGAGCAGTTCCGTTTACCGGTAAGTGCTTTTAAAGAACAAAAGCCCTTGCAGACCGATCTGCCGCAATACCGTAATGAAGGCCGGCACCTCATGGTTTATGACGGGGACTTTTCTCTGCGTCTTGACAGACAAAACGGACGCATTGTCTCATACTACCATAAGGGAGATAAACTTCTGCAACAGGGTCCGAATCCCGATTTCTGGAGAGCTCCCACCGATAATGATATCGGGGGTGGAAATAGCCGTGGTGAAGATGCGCTTCCGCTGGATGTATGGAAAGATGCCGGAGAGGTTTTGATCCGGGATGTTGAGACCACCGAACAGGATCATGCATTACAGGTAAATATGAAAGGAGAATTGGTCAACATTAACAGTGAGATCGCACTGGAGTACCTTATATATGGAAACGGTACCATTGATGTTTCCGTTGAATATACCCCCGGCGAGAAGGAAATGCCGGAGATGATGCCCCGCTTTGGAACCGAGATGGTTGTTGCTCCGGGATACGACAACCTGGAATGGTATGGTCCCGGGCCTCATCCTACCTATGCCGACCGCAATCTTGAGCCGGTAGGCATTTACCGTTCTACCGTTTCGGATGAATGGGTGGAATATTCCAGGCCCCAGGAAAACGGGTATAAGACCGATGTACGCTGGGTAAAGCTGGTCAATGATAAGGGCCATGGACTTAAATTCAGCGGATTTCCTCTGATAGGAGTGGGAGCCCAACATTATACCAAAGAAGAGATAGGCCGGGCCGATTATTCCTTCCAGTTGACTCACCGTCCACAGATTTATCTGAATATCGATTACAAGCAGATGGGCGTTGGAGGCTACAACAGCTGGAGTCCACATGCCTATCCTGTGGATGAATACCGGGTTCATAACGAGCCGATGTCCTATACTTACCGGATTGAGCCGATTGAATAAACTGATGGATTATATGCCTTCCGGCAGTGCTTTGCTGCCGGGAGGCATATTCTTTTTGAGGTCAAGCCAGTGGTCCTATCCCTGTTCTTTTAACAGATGCTTGTATCCCGCAATGATGAATTCGGCAAAATTCCGGCCCATAAAATTCTGTATCACATGATCGTTAAATAATTCCGGGTTGTTCCTTATCCGTGGATCCGGATGCCCGGTACCCTGTTTTAATCCCTGGAACAACCACCGAAAACCGCCAAAGTTCCAGGTCATTTTGCCATAGGGAAAATCACTGCCACAAAACAAGTTTTTGCAATAAGGTTCTCCGGCCTGCTGGTAGGTTATCAGATCACTCTCAATGTGAGTGTCCCGTTTGGCGCTCATTATGAATTTGATGTTTGGGCAGCGCAAACCCAACTCCCGGCTTTTAATATATTGTTCGTCGGCTCCTTCGTAGCTGGCACCGCCTCCACCCATGTGTGCGGCCAGAATGGGTGAATCTTCATGTCTCCGGGCAATATTTTCCAGGGCTTCCGCAGGCGTATAAGGTGTATCCGCTCCGAAGTGAAAGGCAGGAATGGCCCCCAACTGAATGATCTTATCGGTTATCTGTATCACCTGATCACTGTCCATAGGGAATTTGTTTTGTGCAGGATTCATCTTCACAATGCAGAAACCGTATTCATGAATAAGCTTTTCAGCCAGTTGAGCCGCCAGGTCCACTCCCAGGGCTTTTGGATCAGTCCACCCTGCGGGTATGAATTTATGGGGATACTGTTCCGATATTTTCTTTAAAAATACATTGGCAGCCAACAGGGCTTCATAATTGTAGTGTTCGCTATTCCCGTATACCGTTACAGCAGGATTTTGCCAAACCAAACACATATCTACATCCGCCAGTTGCATTTCCCGCAACTGATCCTCCACAGAAGCCGGTCGCCCATGATAATAATTCGGCGATTCTTTATAAGGTTTCAGTACTTCTTCACTCAAGTTTTCAATTGGTGAAGGATGCGTATCTGTGTCTATCGTCAGATGACCTTTGTTTTTTTCCAGATAATCCAGTTGATCCCAAATTCTCTGCTTAGCATTTTTTTCCATAAATGATTGCATTATTTACTCTGTTAATTAATATTTTCTAACGATTTATTAAGTTGCCATCAATCAACCAATCAACCAATCAAATGACTATCAATGACAATAAATGACAACCAATGACTATTTTTTACTGTATTTACTGCTAAACTATACCAGCATTTAAAAAAAAGAATGATTATCATTTCTCATAAAACGTCGTCACCGAACCCTTCGGCGCTTCATAGAGCAATTGTCGGTTTTCATTCAGATTAAATGTTCCGATATTTTCGTATCTTTCATCCTGTTTATTGGTCCTATATGCCTTAAAGGTTTTTCCATTGGTTCCTCTTATGTCTATATTCAACGGTCTTGTCTCATCGCTGGTGTTGATCACCACAAAGGCGTTCGGATTTTCCGTGCCGTTGCTGGCAAAAGCAATAATGGCCGTCATGGCATCCATAGAAGAAGTTTGGGCTACGGCCATATCAGGCTGACCGGCCCGGGTAACCTGTTTGTAGAAATAATACCCGCGCTGTACTTCGTAGGTGCTGTCCTCATAAACCTGAATGGCGCATCCTGGATTCGGGTCACCGCCAACCCACTGTTTGGGCCGCTGTATCCCAGCCCATGGAATGAGGCCGTTCACTTTAGCGGAATAGATGTTTCCGTACATTTCCCGGATGAATTTTGCGTCCATATCGCTCCAGCTCGTTGAAGTAACCCAAGTATGGCATCACTTATCAAAGAACTCCAGATTCCATTCATCAGACCCATCCTGGCAGGGATGGCACTTTTTACTTATGATCCGCGGGTTTCCCGATAGTAGCCAGAATACCGCCATCTACATATAAAATGTGCCCGTTGACAAAGTCAGAAGCTTTTGAGGCCAGGAATATGGCTGAACCGGCTAACTGTTCAGGCTTTCCCCATACGCCGGCTGGTGTACGGTTTTGGATGAACTCATGGAGGGGATGCCCGTCCTTCCGGATTGGAGCCGTTTGTTCTGTGGCAAAGTAACCGGGGCCGATTCCGTTTACCTGGATGTTATGCCGTGCCCATTCAGTGGCCATATTGCGTGTGAGCATCTTAAGTCCGCCTTTGGCTGCAGCATAGGCTCCTACCGTATCACGGCCCATTTCGCTCATCATGGAACAAATGTTGATGATTTTGCCCTTTTGGCGATTGATCATGCCCTGAACTACATGTTTGGCCATTATAAAGGGCCCCACAAGGTCGACATCAATTACCTTTTTGTAATCCTCCGCATCCATCTCGGCGAGTGGTATTCTTTTAATGATCCCTGCATTGTTCACCAAAATATCAATTGGGCCAACTTCCTTTTCGATTTTACTGATGTTTTCAGCAACTTCCTTTTCCTGAGTTACATCAAACAGATAGGAATGTACATCCAAACCATAATCCTTGTAATCTTTTACAGCTTTTTCCATTCTTTCAGGAGAGTGGCCATTGATGATCAGGTTTGCACCGGCATCTCCCAAGCCTTTGGCCATGGCCATTCCCAGTCCGTGAGTAGCGCCTGTGAGCAAGGCGTTTTTGCCTGACAGATCGAATAGTTGAATTGACATAGTGAATATTTTTAAAGTAAATGTAAAAAATAATCATTTATTAGGAAAACTTGAGGTTACGTAATTTTTTGTATATGAATATTTATCCGATAAATATGGAACTTGCTTAACCAATCTATGAATAAATTATCTGATGAAAAATTTTTGTACCTTTGAGCATCAAAACAGAATAGGACTTGAATTTAAGAAACTATTTCATAATATCTATATTAGAAACTGTCCTGTGAAACGATTTGCCTTAAAAATTAAATTACAAAATTATGCAAGTATTTAATCCTGAATTGATGCATCCCAGCGATCAGATAATCCTGATAATTGATCGCATATACAAACGGGGTTTAACCACTACTTCTGGGGGTAACATTTCTATAATCGATGAGAGTGGGGATATTTGGGTTACCCCCTCAGCTGTGGATAAGGGTTCACTGCAGCGGGAGGATATTGTATGTATTAAGAAAGACGGTACACAAGTAGGTCGGCACAAGCCTTCATCCGAATTTCCTTTCCATAAGGCAATCTATGAATGCCGTCCCGATATTAAGGCAATCATCCATGCTCATCCACCTGCCTTGGTCTCATTTAGCGTTGCACGACAAATCCCCAATACAAATATTATACCCCAGGCAAGGAATGTATGCGGGCCCATAGCCTATGCCCCATATGCTCTGCCAGGTAGCACTAAGTTGGGAGAAAGCATTGCAAAAGAATTTAAGGAAAACTACAATGCCGTGATTATGGAAAACCACGGAGCAGTTGTTGGGGGTACCGACCTGCGGGATGCATTTCAGCGTTTTGAGACGCTTGAATTTTCCGGAAGGACCATCATCAACGGGAAGACAATTAGCAACCCGGTGTACCTATCTGATGAAGATATAGAAAATTTTGAGGAGCAGATACCCCATTTGCAACCAGAGATGGAACATGTCACCCATCCCTCTGATGAAAGAGATATCAGAGAATCCATGGTCAGTATGGTAAAAAGAGCATGTGAGCAAGGGCTGATGATAAGTTCTTACGGAACAATTTCTGTAAGATGGAGAGAAAATGATTTCTTAATAACACCAACCAATATATCACGATGGGATATACAAAGGGAAGATATCGTTCAGATCAGGGATGGCAAAAGAGAGCCGGGTAAAATACCGAGCCGCGGGTTGTGGCTCCATCAGGAAATATACAGGAGAAATCCAAAGGTGAATTCCATTATTATCACACAATCCCCTTATTTAATGGCTTTTGGAGTGACAGGAGAGAAGTTTGATGTAAGAACAATTCCCGAGAGCTGGATATTTCTGCAGGATGTGCCCAATGTGGCATTCGGATCGCATTTCAGGGATAAGGATACCATATTGAATCTGGTTGAGGAAGACATCTCCTGTATCATCATTGAAAACGATTCTGTGCTGGTTACCGGAAATGCCCTTTTGGATGCATTTGATCGCCTTGAAGTGGCTGAGTTTAGTGCAAAATCACTTACCATGAGTCAGCCATTGGGAGAATTAAATCCCATCAACGAGGAGCAGATCAGGGAGCTCAGAAGGAAGTTCCTTTCTTAAGTAATACCGGTCTGTAGAGTTTGAATAAAGTATGTAAAAGTAATACATGTTTTATCATTTAAAAGCCATATACTTGTATAATCATGACTAACCTGATACACATTGTATATGTAAGCTTTGCCTATAAAGCCTTGTCCGAAAAGGAACTTGAAGCATTGCTGACAGGGATCCGAAAAAAGAATGAACAACGGAATGTGACCGGGCTGCTGCTTTACAATGATTTGAATTTCATACAGGTTATTGAAGGGACAGAAGAAACAATTCATAACCTGTTTAAAGCAATTGAGCAGGATACCCGACACACCAATGTAGTAAAGCTTCTGGAAGAATCTATTGAAAATCGGGCTTTCCCGGACTGGTCCATGGGCTTCCGTAGAATCAGCAAGAAACAAACATCTCGAATCCCTGGATTTTCGGATTTTTTAACTGGCGAAAACCCGGAAAAGTTCATCAGTGGAAGCACCGAACAAGTCATGTATCTTCTGGACAGCTTCAGGAAATATACCTGAAACAAATCCATCCATAATTCGTCTTGGGCTAAAATTTTCATTTATTTTTTTTGAGAATAAAAAAAGAGCATTATATTTGCAAGGCCTTAAAAATAAAAAGGGCGTTTAGCTCATCCCGATAGTTATCGGGAGGTTCAGAGCATCCCGACTGCAAGTCTGGAGGGTCGATTGTTCGAAACCAAGGAATTGAAATAATAAAAGGGCGTTTAGCTCAGTTGGTTCAGAGCACTTGCCTTACAAGCAAGGGGTCGATGGTTCGAATCCATCAACGCCCACACTAAAAATCAAAGCCTTGCAGAGATGCAGGGCTTTTTTATTTTAGGTCGGTTGAAACATGGTTGAAACAAACGGATCTTTTTTACAAATTTTTCCCTCTTCTGTTTTTCTTCAAAAATCTATGGTTTAAAACCACGATTCTTGCTTGATTATAGAAAATTCCAAACAAATAATGTGAAGTTTGAGTTTGTCTAATAACAGATATTATAATCCCTCATATGATCTGTTATGTTCACTAATACGAAATATTAACCAACAAGGTATTTAAATATGAAGATGTTTTTATGTATGATGGATTACCTCCAATGAATCTTTCAGGTAAAAACAACAAATGAGATTTCACTCTTGGTATATGTGAATGAAACCTCCAAAATCCGCATTAAATTCCCATATATTCTGCATCCGGGTACATGGGCACAGGTTATCGGGGAAGTTTTACATTGAAAAGGCTTTTTTCAGTGGAAAAGTTTTTTCAATATTTCCATTATTCTATGTTTTAGAGAACCGTAAATAACACTAAAAGTCAAATGCAACTTATATCCTTCCTCTTACCATCAATTTCCCAGGCCATCCATCCATTTATCGTGCAAGGCCTCCATTTCTTCCACTTTACCGGGATACTTGTCTTTTAAATTATTCGTCTCGCCTTTATCTTTTTCAAGATTTATTAAAAAGGTCGTATCACCCCATT
>JBNJFN010000139.1:0-7875 GCA_051746885.1 Bacteroidota bacterium
TGAACGCTTCCTCTATTTTTTTTGTCATGGAGAGGGCTTTTTCATTCCGGTTGCATATCGATCCTATGGTATGAATCATAGAAAGGGCATCATTCAGGTTGTGCACATCGCTTACCCATACCGGAAATTCTTGCAACAACTCCATAATCTCTCCTTTGGCATTTTCTTCTTTAGCAGCCAGAACAAGATCGGGTCCAATTTTTTCTATTTTGTGGAAGTTTAAGCCCATTACACCTCCAACCACAGGCACTTTATTTATTTGATCCGTGGGATAAATACAAAACCGGGTCCTTCCCCGGAGTTCTTCTTCAAGATCAAGGTCAAACAGCAACTCTGTAATGGAAGGCACCAGTGAGATGATTCGCCGGGGTGTATCCGGTATATTTACAGTGTTATTTATCTGATCAGTAACTTGCATAATTGGCGTCGAATTTAGTCATAAATATATAAAATTGAAACCGATTATTGATGCTTTCTATTTGACATATGGGTAATGATATACAGGATATCAAGTTTTATGTATCAGATATGAGTGATGATGTTGGGAACATATAAAATGATATTCCGGATATCGATATCGATATCCGGAATATCAACGGTGATGTTGCGTATATCACATTTGATGATTGGGATATGAGCAGAGATATCCCGGATATGAATGGAGATATCTGTGATATCGATCTTGATGTTTAAAACATGAATGGGTATGTTGGAAATATCAGGCCAGGGGCCAAGTGTATAAAACAGCAGTTCCGTGATAAAAATTAAAGAGTCTGTATCCGTGCTGAAGATACAGACTCTTAGGCAAGATACCAATCATCCATCATCATGCAGATTCCTCAGTGGTTTCTTCATCTGAACTTTTCTGAGCTTTGCGCGGGAAATGCTCGGCCAGTTCCTGATAGGCTGTTTCGGCTTCCGATACGTTCATTTTTACGGCGATCTTCAGATAGGAATAGAAAGATAAAGCTGCCTGAAGGGCTTCGCTGCCTGAAAGCGCCAGAGAATCGTTAAGTAAGTTGGACAGGCTCTCTGCTGACAGTTTCATGTCACGAAGGGTAACCGTAGCATCGAGATCGGTCTGGAAAGCTTCCATGTCAAAGAACTCCGGAACCAAATGCGGATATTTATGGGCAATCTCTGCGGCCTTGGTCACAAAGCTCATGTTCTTGTTGCCCATATTTACCATATTCCTGATATCTCCGGCCGATAAGTTGACCAGCTTGGGTAGGAGGATACTGCTAAGGGTACCAAATGCCTCATCTACCTTAGTTTGTTCTTCACTTGTAAGATTGAAGTTGATTAAGTTTTGCATGTTTTTTTCTTTTTTAGAGTTATTAATCATGAAACTGTAAAAAAAACTTCTGTTGCCACGCATTCAGAAGGATTGGTTAATTGGATGGAAAGATAGGGAATATTTTCATACGATGCAACAATTTTTTTCATTTTAGGCCAAAAAAAATTCTGAATTTGAGATTTTTGAATAAGGGTGGGGGATACAGGAGGGAAATTTTTTGATTTTTTTGCTTTATATTTTGCCTGCTTTCCCTGGCAGATCTATAGCATTTTTTTATCGAATGGTATATGCCTTCACCGAACCTTTTTTTATTTGACAACAACTGATATACCATGCCTACGGCATTTCGGCAGCAAGGGGCGGATCTTTTCAACCCGGATTCACATCCGGGCCTACAAATATGCCAGGCCTACGGCCTTTCGGCTTATAGGGAAATATAAGATTTTTGGTGTTAGTATCCTTTCAGCTAAAAAAACTATAATGGGGAGTAGTTAATAAAATATTCAGAGCCAGCTTTTGGTAGAAATTCAGACCCTCATGGAAAAAACGATCGATTTGTTATAGACCGGTATACAGGTTCAGACCCAAAGGCCGTTAGGCCTGATATCTTTGTAGGCCGGGGTGTAAACCCCGGTAATATAGCCCCAACACAATGGGAATCCCGTTAGGGATGACACTAAAATTTAAAAGCCTTTTGGGTCAAAACAGCTTCAACTGCGAATCATCCTGCTGTTTCTTTTTGTAGGTATTCTTTTCCACCTCGGTGAGTTCTTTCTCTATCCGGTTCAGGAAGGGGCTTCGCTGCATGGCTCTTTCCTGTCCCATGATAAAGCGTTTGCCGGCATGGGTCAGGTAAAGGTAAGACTTGGCCCGTGTCATCCCCACATAAAGCAGACGTTTTTCTTCATCGCGGTCGGTTTCCTGATTTTTGAAGAGGGTGTAAGGGATTAAGCCATCTTCACAGCCGGCAATGAATACACATTTAAATTCCAGTCCTTTTGATGCATGCAAGGTCATGACGGTTACCTTCTCGGTTTGGTGCTCATAAGCATCGGAAGAACTGCCCAATGTGAGGAACCGCAGAAAATCTTCCGTCCTGGTGCCGTATGATTCAGCCAGATCTTTTATTTTACGCAGTACCTCTTCTGTTTTGTCTTTTTGGCTATGATTGAGCAAGGTGTTATAAGCGTATTGAATTTTGTCTTTTAGGTTGTTCAGGGCATTTATTTGTTCGAGGGTATCGTTTAGTCCGGATTCAGCATGATTCAGTCGCGGCAATTTTTGCTTCAGGAAAGGATTATCCGGGTTTTCGGTGTATTTGAGCACGTTGGTTAGCTCTTTTACCAGGGGATGAGAGAAGAACTCATTTTCTGCCACAAGCTGACAGGGAATGGTATGATCCAGCAAGGCTTTCTCTATTGCTTTCATCTGGGCCCTGGTACGGCAGAGAATGGCAAAGTCGGAAAGGCTTTCTATCTGCTCATCGCTTTCTCCCTGAGTTATGTTGCTGTCCATGGAGAAAAACCGCAATCCTCCGGTTAGTGATTCTATCGTGCGGGCTATGTATTCGGCTTCACTCTTGTCTGTCTGCTGAGGAGATATCGTTATCTTTACCCCATCACTCAACCCTTGTAAGCCTTCTTCCTGCAATACGTCACCTGAAGCTTTAAGAATATTTTTAGAGCAACGGTAACTGGTGTGTAGCCTGAAGACCTTCGTATCCTTATAATCTTCAATAAAACGGCTTATAAAACGGGTGCTGGAACCCCGGAATCCGTATATGGCCTGGTTGGGATCCCCGATAACGAAAACGTTGGCTGTATCTTCGCCGGTTAAGAGCTGTATCAGGCGGTACTGCATCAGGTTGATGTCCTGGAATTCATCAACCAAAAGCCACTGGTATTGCCGGTTGGTTTCTTTTCTAAGCTGCGGGTGATTCTCCAGTATTAGCACAGGATAGTAAATCAGATCCTCCAGGTCGAACAAATTGTATTCGGCGAGCCGGTTCTGATAATTTTGAAAAACTTTGTAGGTTTCCTCATCATGGTCTGTTTCCTGTTCCGGGGGTCTCTGCTTGATCTCGGAGAAACGGCCGGCGTACTTTTTGGCCTGCTGATCGCTGATGTTGAAGATATCCCTGATAAGTTCCCGTTTATCGGCTTCATCGATGACTGAAAAATTTTCGTCTTGTCTCACATATTCGGTGTGGTTTCTGAGAAAGTGGTATCCGAATGCATGAAAGGTGGATATATTCAGCCCTGTTGCATTAGACTTGTGCTTCAGGAGGGCTTTGCAGCGTTCCTGCATTTCTTCGGCTGCTTTGTTTGTAAAGGTAATGGCCAGTATGCCGGCAGGATCAAAGTTTTTACTGTTGATCAGCCAGGCAATCCTTTGGGTGAGCACCCTGGTTTTGCCGGTACCCGGACCTGCCAGCACGGCAGCAGGGCCTTCGGCATGTGTTACTGCTTCGGTTTGTTCGGAATTTAATCCCTTCAGTGAGGGATGGTCCTTAACTGCATAAGAAGGACTTTCCTCTGCTGCCTGATCAAACTCCTGTTCCATATTTTCCAAACGATGGTATTCTGCCAGGTCAAAATTGAGGAGCTTTCTTTTGCCCGGATTATGGAAGGTGGAGGAGGTATCAAACAGGGATTCCTGGGTGCCGATGTATTTAA
Organism: Bacteroidota bacterium; assembly: GCA_051746885.1. Taxonomy (GTDB): domain Bacteria; phylum Bacteroidota; class Bacteroidia; order Bacteroidales; family UBA12077; genus JAGXLC01. The sequence continues at coordinate 3,973 of JBNJFN010000139.1, forward strand.
TCTCATCGGGCTGGAATACTTTGATCTGACCGTATTCTCCGTCAAATCCTTCTTTGATGATCACTTCATTATTACGCATGCGCCGTATGGCTTCGGCAAGTACTTCTCCACCGATGGCTTTTATCTCTTCAACGGGAAGATACTGCAAAATATTAAATTCCGTTCCCGCTTTGCGGATCAATTGTTCGTATTTTTTGTTGATTCTCTTGGAATTTTCGCCTACTCCTTCTATTTCCGAAAGCATTTCTTTCAAAGGTATGATTGAGTAGTAGGGCAGGCGATTTTTCCGCTGAAGGATATCCTCACGGTCAGAAAGCTTTACCACCCGGTTGGTCACACCCACGGTAACTTTTTTGCCACAAACAGGACAAATACCGTGGTGTTTCAGTGTTTCTACCGGATCCCATCTTACCTGGCATTTGCGATGACCATCATAATGATATTTACCTTCTTGAGGAAACATATCGAATGTTCCGCCGAATTTATCAGGATCGCCTGTTTTCAGAGCATCGATCATCGCATCATAATCGGGCTCTGTTTTGAAAAGGTTGGCATTTCTTCCCAGTTTTTCCGGTGAGTGTGCATCTGAATTGGATACCAGCGTGTAGCGGTCAAGAAAGCTACACATCCAGTTCATCGGGGGATCTGTGGAAAGGCCTGTTTCCGCTGCGTAAATGTGTCCACTGAGGTCTTCAAAGCATTCTTCCATGCTGTCGAATCCGGATTTTGAGCCAAACACCGAGAACCAGGGAGTCCAGATATGAGCAGGGACAAAGAAATTTCTTTCGTTGGTTTCAAGGGTGATTTCGAGTAAGTCCCGGACATCAAGCCCCAGTATAGGGCGTCCGTCGGAGGTGATATTGAAATTCATGGATGAAAGCTTCTGCTGGATCTTTTCTATGGTCTCAAAATCGGGGGCGAATAACACACTGTGAATCTTTCGTACCTGTCCGTTTTTTTTATAGATGTTGCTGATCTCTGCCGTGAGCATAAACCGGACGGTGTTCTCCGGCGTTTCAGGAATGATGTTGTCCAGCTTGTATTCTTCTTTAAGTCTGAACAAGCCTGGTTCGGCGGGTTCAAGCTTTTCCTTCAGCTCTTTTAGCCAGCCCGGATGAGTGAAATCTCCTGTCCCTACTACTTTGATACCTTTGATGCGTGCCCGGTAATCCAGGTATTCCGGACGAAGCTGTTTACTGGTGGCCATTGAAAAATGGGAATGTATGTGAAGATCGGCTATGAAATCCATGATTGTTCAAGTTTTCAGTCAAATTTCCCAAAATATTTTTGGATACACGTTGGCTGGGCGGCTTTGTTGTTAACAATTCGTGTTTAGTTATCCACAATTGTTCTTCTGAAGATTTTCCGGATCCAGATAAGCCGTTCGAAAACGAACAGCTTCTGTTTGATAACGAACGAAATTAAAGATCCGCATTTGGGTTTTATAATGAAAACATATTGCATGTGAGTAATCTATATCAATTGGCATGCAAATTGATTCATTTCAATCCTAAAAGCAAGCCTATGTTTTTTAACTATCTGAAGTCAGCATTTCGTCATCTGAAGAAATATCGTTTTTTTACACTCATAAATATTACAGGTCTTGCTATTGGGCTGGCCGCATCAATTCTGTTGTTCCTTTATATCCGCTATGAATTGAGCTATGACAAATTTCACAAGGATTATGTAAATATTTACAGGATTGTTTCGCATGTAAAGAAGCCCGGTGGTAAAACTATGGATATCCCGCGAACGCTGTCAGATATTTCTGGAGCCATGAAGCAGGAATTGCCTGAAATTAAAGAAGCCTGTAAGATTTATGACCGGAAGATCACGTTAAAGAGAGAAGAAGAACTTTATCCCAATGTACAATTTATGTATGTTGATTCCTCCTTTTTTGATATATTCTATTTTGAAACCTGTAAAGGCAATAAAATTTCTGCCATCAATACACCAGGTGAAGTAATCATTACCCGTTCGCTGGCAGAGAAATACTTTGGTGATGAAGATCCCATCAATAAGGAGATTAGCTGGGGAGATCAAAAATACACTGTCGGGGCCGTATTAAGAAACATTCCCGGAAATTCACATTTTCAATTCGATATACTCACCAGTTTTTATACGATGAACAATGTAGAACAGTTTTTTAAGAATCATGGCTGGGACTTTTTCACCTATTTCCGGGTAAAACCGAATGTTTCCAAACAACAGTGGGAGCCGAAGCTCAGTCAGTTGATCGACCGGATTACCCGTAGTAAACTACAGGAGATAGGCTCAGAGGATGCATTCGAAATTTCAGCTAATGCTCAGTCATTAAGCCGGATTCATTTACATTCAGGTTACAGTTTTGATATAGGGCCTCAGGGAGATATCGACAGCATTTATATTTTTTCTTTTCTGGCAGCATTCATCCTGATTATTGCCATTGTGAACTTCATCAACCTGGTTACAGCCCATTCAGAATATCGTTCGAGGGAAGTGGGCATGCGCAAGGTATTGGGAGCCCATCGTTTTGTCCTGATCAGGCAATATCTAATGGAATCGTTTCTTGTGGTCCTTGTTTCATTGATTGTGTCACTCATTTTGGTGCAATTAATGGCCGAACCAGTGGGTAGCCTTCTTGGCAGTGAGCTTAATATTAATTGGCTGGACCCCTATTTGATCGTTGGATTGATCATTTTTGCGGTAATTATTGGTTTGTTGTCCGGATCTTATCCTGCGTTGTATTTATCGCGCTTCGATCCGGTGCGGATATTCAGCGGAACGGGCAGCAGGGGAACACGAAGCAGGATATTGCAAATCATCCTCGTTGTCGTTCAGTTCACTATTGCCATCTTTTTGATCACCTCCCTGGTAATATTCAGAGGTCAGATCAATTACCTGAACAATAAGGATCTGGGGGTGAGTAAGGAAAGTGTTTTGGTTGTCCATGACATTTCGGGAGAAATCAGGGAGAGCTATCAATCCCTGAGGAGCGAATTGCAGCAGAATCCTTCAATTCAGTCAGTAACCGCATCTGCCAGTTATCCGGGTGAAAGGAGGTCGGTTCAGAATGCCAGAAAAGCCGAGGATCCTCCCTCTGAATCCATCCTCGTTCATGAAAATCAAGTACAGGATCATTATGTGGAGACTTATGACATCGAGATCATAAAGGGAAGAAGTTTTCGTGAAGATCTGGCAACGGACAGTACCGGTTTTATCATCAATCAACAGGCTGCCAAAAAACTTGGACTGGAAAATCCTGTTGGGAAGGAGATCTATGTTTTTCAGCAAAAGGGAAAGGTTATAGGCCTTATGAAGGATTTTCATTTCCGTTCGTTCCACCATGCGATAGAACCACTTGTTTTTACCCACTATAGGCCATATTTTGGGCAGATTTCCATAAGAATGAACATGAATAACTTGTCAGAAACCATTGACTATATTAGAAGCACGGTCAAAAGTTTCGATAAGGATTACTATTTTAGATATTCCTTTATAGATGATGTTTTTGCCGATCTTTACAAGCAGGAAAGACAAACCAACAAAATGATCCTTTATGGTTCGTTATTGGCCATACTCATTGCCATACTGGGTCTCTTTGCCTTGAGTTCTTTCACTGTGGTAAAACGGAACCGGGAAATAGCCATAAGGAAAGCGATGGGAGCATCCTACAACCGCGTTGTCCGGTTGCTTCTGGCAGATATTCTGAAATGGGTGGTGTTTGTCAACATCCTTGCATGGCCTGCGGCATACTATTTTATGAGAGACTGGCTGCAGAACTTTGCCTACCGGATTGATATGGAATTCTGGATGTTTTTGGCAGGAGGCATCATTGCACTGGCAATAGCAGCAGCAACCATCAGCATGCAAACATTCAACGCAGCAGCGATAAATCCAGCAGAAACGCTGAGAGATGAGTGA
>JBNJFN010000140.1:0-7854 GCA_051746885.1 Bacteroidota bacterium
TGCCCCTTAATGGTTTAAAAGCCTCAATTGTACAATCTCATTAAAAGAAATAATCAAAAAACATCCATCCGTGTACTTGTCCCGTCTGAAAGTGGGATTTGTGGACATTACATACCAAAAAAATCCCGGCTCTGGGAATGCCAAAGCCGGGATTAGATTTATTGAATGTTAGGTTCTACCTTCTACGTTATTAATTACCCCATTGGGTTTGTTCCAGCTTATCGTTTGCATTGATAGATTGTCTCGGTATGGGGAAGACCGTTTTGTCTTCGCTATCCGGTTCTTTATCCCACCATTGGTCGCCAAAACGTCCCCAACGGATCAGGTCTGTTCTGCGGCGCAGTTCGCTAAAGAATTCACGACCCCATTCATCGATGAATTCCTGCTCTGTCAATTCTGAGGGATTGTTCTGATAGCTGTGCTCGGACCATTCATCTTCAGGGAAATTTCTCTCCCGGACTTCATCGAGCAGTTCCGCAGCTTCTTCTATATTACCATCTCTGAATTCACATTCAGCCAATGTGTAATACATCTCAGCCAAACGCATCTCGGGGAAATTGTTGTTAAATGATTCACCTGAAGCTTTTGGCAGCCATGGGAACTTCAGTACCCTAATACCGGAATTCTCTTCTCCTTTTAACACAGAGGACCCTTCGGCAAGTCCTTCTTCTCCTTCAGAAAACCGACCAACCTGATCTCTAAATTCCAATTGTTCACCGTTATATTCTTCGGTACCCTCAACAATTTCTGTACTATCATAACCATATCCCTTCGAATCATCGAATTCATACTGTGGACCGACCAGGAAGAAACCCTCGTAATCACCATCTTCTGAGGTGGTTACGAATGGCTGCTTGCGTTTATCGTCATCGGAAAACTTCTCATAAGGTTTTCCCAGCTCAAAGTCAGTATAGATATTTCCTTCAAGGTCACGTGAAGGTTGAAGGTGGGGACCGTTATATCCTCCATATTCGGTATCAAGAATTTCGTATGCTTGATAATGTTGGAGCGCGCTATACATATAACCGGGATCATTAACGTCTTTTTTATTGGGGATTTCCATCAGGTTTTCAGGCGATTCATATCCGGTTCCTGAACGGAAAGGACCTCTATAGTCATCATCAAGACTGTGATGGCCCCCATATTCACCATTAATGATGTCGCGGGCCATTTCTTCGCATTGATCATACATGGGCTCGTCGATCCAAACCTCGGCGTTCAGGTACAGTCTGACCAAAAGACCCGCAACCGCTTCCTTATCAAATCTTCCTACTGCCTTGTCTTCCGGAAGATTTTCCAGGGCATCTGTCAGGTCTGATTCAATGAAATTAAATACCTCCTCAGGAGAGGATTGCTCTTTCAGATCGTCTACTGTTTCAACAATTGGTACTTCACGGAACCAATTGAGCAGATCCATATAAAACCAGCCACGCAATGCCTTAAGTTCAGCGATATGCGCATCTTTCTTCTCCTCAACCATATCTAATTCCGAATAGTCAAGCTCCTTTATATCACTGAGGGCCATGTTAATCTGGCCTATTCCCTGAAATGGTCCGGTCCATCCACTATAAACCTCGGGATCATCCGTAGCCCAAGTATGATCGTGCATACGAACCCATTGGCCATCATCGTAACCGTGCTTACCTTTCTGTGTCCAAACCATATGATCGGCCGTCAATTCTTCCAATATATGGTGGTGTCTGCCCCATGAATGCCAAGACCCATGTTCGTATACACGAAGAATAGCCCTGGTTATGGATTCCTCATCCTGAAAATAATTGTCCTTGGTCATCACGCTGAATGGCTCCTCCTCCAGGTCAGTACATGAAGAAGCAACAATCATTGCCAAAATCAGCAGTGTGGATAATATTTTTATTTTTCTCATAGTTTCAAACGTGTTTTAAATTAGTATTTACTATTAAAATGATAATTGAAGACCCAATGTAAAGTTTCTGGTGATCGGATATACCTCCAGACTACCTACACCTGGCTCGAGTCCGGTAACACCAACTGTTGAAGGATCCAGACCCGAATATCCGGTGATGGTAAATACATTCTGTATGGAACCATATACCCTGAGATTGTTGATCCATTGAGATTCTATATCAGGGCTCCATCCAAGGGTAATGTTGTCCAGCTTCAGATAATCACCATCTTCAAGGAAATAATCGGTTATCACCTTACCGGATTTGATGTGGGCATTACGGTCATAAGCATCTTCCAATAAATTTACTTCAGGTTCAGCCGTCAAACCATAATACATTTGCTGTAGATTCATCACTTGATAATCGAACCGTCCCTGGAACCTGAAAGAAAAGTCAAACGAATTATAGGTAAAAGAATTTTCCCAAGTTAGATGGTAGTTGGGAGACCCATTTCCAATATAAGTCTCGTCGCTTTCATCTGCTTCTTCAGAGGCATTAATTTTTGTGGAGCCTTCTTCTCCATCTTCCCAAACCATGATATCTCCATCATCATTTACACCGGCATATTTATATCCATAGAAACTTCCTACCTCTGTATCTTCTTCCAGTCGCTGGGCATAGCCCGGGTTACCAGGCGCAGGCAGCCAGGAGCGGTCCATATAATCTTTTTCATACTGCTCATTAGAGAAAGACTCTAATTTTGTTTTGGAGTAGGTTCCTGTTACGTTTGTCGTATAATTGAACTGATCCTGATCGATCACATTCCAGCTTACATCCAACTCAACTCCTTTTGCACTGGTACTGCCGACATTGGTGAAAATCGAGGTATGAAGGTACGGAGGAACAGGAGCTTCATAATTGCTAAGGATGTCTTCACCTCTACGCATAAAACCATCGATATTACCACTTACCTTATCATCGAACAAGGAGAAATCAACGCCAAGATTGTATTCAATCTGCCGCTCCCATTTAAGCTCATAATTGGGGTTATTCTGAGGGCCGTAACCCTGTATCCATTCTCCCTGAGAATCTGGGTAAAATCCATAACCACCATATCTTGCTAATGATACATATCTGTCAAACCCCGAACGACCTGTTTCTCCGTATGACAATCTAACTTTCATGTCGTTTATAAAACCAACATCATCCAGTGCCGGCAGGTTGGATATTCTCCATGCTGCAGAGGCTGAAGGGAACAAGCCCCATTTATTGTCAGGACCAAACTTGGTGTTTCCTTCGTACCTCAGTGAACCTGTGAACAGGTAGGTATCATTAAAATCATAATTCAAACGGCCGAAGAAACCAATGGTCTTTTCCTTGCTCTTCCAGGAATCCATTCCCAGCCGGCCTTCTTCTCTGTTCCAGTCACCGGCATCCAAATTATGATACTCAAAGGCATCTGATGGAAAGTCCATGTTTTCAGCCCAAAATCCACTATTGGTTTGTTCCTGGTAGGAATATCCACCCAATGCTTTAATATTATGGTCATCTATAGAAACTGTATAATTCGTTAGCCATTCAAATGTCCAGTCAGACCATTTTTGATTTTGCAACCTTCCTCTTCCTCGACGCTCGTTCGCAAGAGATTCCTGATGATCTGAACTGTAATACTCTCTTGGAGTCTCATCCTGTGCTACCCTTGAAAGCTTTAATTCGGTGTTCAGATCGTCCGTAAAATTCAGCTTTGCATTAAAATTAACTGTTGAATACATCTGTTCCGCACCATCAGTCCTGGTTTCCAGATCCTGAACAGGGTTGTATCTGTCATATCCTTGAAGGTAATTGTAAGGAGATTCATTTTCCTCATTCATTACCGGCAAGGTAGGGTTAAGCTTGACAGCCTGTTTAAACACGCCATAATTGGTGTAGTTTTCGTCTACACTCTTATAAGAAAAGTTGCCACTGAATTCCAGCAGACCATCCAGGGAAGTATGTTCAAAATTCCCACGAAGTCCATATTGTTCTCTTTCAGAAGCAATGTCGATGGCTTCCTTTGTTCTGTAATTAACAGCAACGGAAAAAACGGTACTTTCTCCGCCTCCGGCAACTCTTAAATTGTGTCTTTGCCCAAAGTTATCCTTTCTAACCAGTTCATTGTACCAATCCGTCGTAGCACCCCGATCCGTACCTCTATCACGCTCCACGTATTCTTCGGGACTCAGATTATTCGGTTGAGCAGCGATACGATCGTGTTCAATATAGCTACTATAATCTACCGAAACTTCACCTCTTTTCCCTTCGTGGGTTTCGATTAAAATAACTCCATCGGCGCCCCTTGATCCATAAATAGCAGCAGCGGAAGCGTCTTTCAATGTAGAAATTGATTTAATATCAGCTTCAGAAACGGACTGCAAGCTCACTCCCGGAACACCATCGACTACAATAAGCGGGTTATTGCCAGCTTCAAGCGAAGAAGCTCCGCGAATCTGGAGATCGCCCGGATTGTTTGGATCACCGGATGCAGAATTAGAGAGTGTTAAGCCGGGTATTTTACCATCAACCAAATCCATGGCATTGTTGACAGCACCCTGAACAAATTGTTCGCTGTTCACAGTTTGGGCTGAGCTGGTTCTCTGAGTGGCTTCCACAGTTCCGTATCCTACAACCACAACTTCTTCCATTTCCTGGGCCGAAGGCTGCAGACTAACATTGATCTGCTCACGGCCGTCTACTTCAACAGTTTCTTCCTGATATCCCACAAAAGAGAAAGCAAGGGTGGCATCGCCAGGAACTTCAATGGAGTAATTGCCGTCCATATCAGTAGTCGTTCCGGTAGTCGTCTCTTGAACCACGATGTTAACCCCCGGTAAAGGATCACCGGTCTCCGCGTCCGTAACCTCTCCGCTTACTTCTATTTGCTGTTGATTTGCAGATTCTTCAGACACTTCTACAGTTTCATCTTCATTCGCCACTGCATCTGCAGTTGCTGATTGTGTCTGATTTCCAAACATCTGAAAACCACTAAATATGAAAATAAAAAAGAGTACTTTCATTCTCACAAGTGGCGTCCACCGATTCAAGAATTTTCTAAGTGCTTGGTTTTTCTTCATAATTCATTTGTTTTAATTGACATTTAATAATTATTTAAAATTTTCTGTTGTTCATTCAAAAAAAATTGCATTCATCTTACTTCATTCGTTCTGTTACATAGGCATCTCTCCTTTTAATTTTTAGTTATTTCATATATCATCGCTCGGACTTTAAATGCATTTCTTCTAATGTGTGTTGGAATTGTTATTGAATCATTGAACAATGAATCACCCTTATGATTGCTTCTTTGCAAAAAATTGAGCTGCGACATTACGGATTTAAATAAAACTTCCGGATCTGTATGCGTGTCATGAGAAGGGGTGTTGATCCATTCCTCAAAAAGGTTGGTATTTCCAAATAAAGAATATTCCTTACCGGCTGGTGGATATAAAAAATTTTTCTTGTCGTTAACCGCAAACCGCTGAATCAAAATCATACACTTTTGCCTGTTCTAAAATTAAATTACAAACATGGGTAACTTAATAAATACAATAAAAGCAAGCTTGTCCGTGACCCATTTCTGAAAATTTTAACAGTTTTTAAGGAAATGTGTTCAAAAGAGAATTGCTTCTCCTGACACCTCTTCTCAGAAAGTAAGGTAAATAGAAGGAAGTAGGAACTTAATAGGAACTTAATAGCTTCAAGGTCTTTTGTCCGGTAAAATCCCATTACTCATGTTTATCATGAGCATTTCATCCGTGCACTTGTCTCGTCTGAAAGCGGGATTCATGACCATTTATTACTCAGAGTTATCATTCATAAATGAACCAGGCTGTAGCCCCACAGTCATGACTGGCACGAACACGTACCCAGTAAGCAGAAAATCCTTCCGGGAAAGCGTGTTCCAAAGATTCTCCGGGTTCTGCTTCAAAGGTATCATAGCTCTGCCACAATCCTTTGCCGTTGATATCAACCTCCACCCGGAATGTTACTGTTTCCCCGGCATTATGTTCCAACTGCATCTTTTTCTTATCGTAGCCGGTCATCAGGTAGGGATCGGAAGGTTCGCCGGCTTTCACCCGCGTATTATTCCACGGTCCTCCGGCTCCATGAGGTTTGCCCAATTTCCAAAGGTCGTCAATCGTTCCTGCCCATACTGCGCAGTTTCCATCCTGCGAGGTGATGATGTGTGAATTTTCGGAATGGTCTTCACTGGAGGCAACACCGCTCATGACCAGCATACCCCGGTAAGATGCAAAATCATAAATATGGAGGTTGTGTGTGGAAACAGGCCGGATTCTTGCGATCCCGCCGGCCATTCTGGAAGGAACCTCATAAAAGGTGCCGCCGCAGTTCATTAGATCCCGCTCGGTGACCACCTCGCGGGCCATACGGGGCCAGCCAAGTGTGGTATCAAGGGTATAGTCTTTGCTTCTTTTGGGCAGACGGTATCGCTGTCCGCTTTTTTCACCTTTTATGATTATTGAAGCCTCATCAATTTTGATGTTATTCTCTTTGGGAGCTGCCTTCTGCACGCGACTTTTCATCTTCGGGTCGTTTTTCTTTTGCAGTGTCAAACTGCTGTCCAGTTCATAATAGCCCGTCTGTTTCATCTGGCCGTCAACCCGTTTTGAGGCATTGATGCCCAGTTTTCGCTGGTTATTGCCCAGTGCCCACAGGATACCCCCGGATTTGCCCTGATCTTCAGCGGTGGCAATACCGTCGAAAACAGGGGCGGGGCGGCTATCCCGGCTGTCTTTATTTCTATAATGAAACCAGGCAGTGGCGGATTGGGTGCGGGAACGGGGTGAAATCCGAATCCATTGGCCCTGTGTCTCTTCATTAAATATATACCAGCGGTATCCCCGGGGTGGCAATTCAAGGGTTGTCAGCAACTCCCACTCGCCTGATCCGTCGCGGTCCACCTCAATGCGGAAAGTTACTTTTTCGTCGGACTCATGGGAAAGATGGATCATACGATGGTTATAACCATTGAACAGGTATGGCTCCGAGGTTTCGCCGGCTTTAAGTTCATCTTCAAGCCATACCGCACCCCGGCCGAGAGGAGGTCCGAAATCATTCAGCATGCCGGGTTCGACAAACCACAGGTTGGACTGCGACTGGCCCGGGGCAGCCTCTTCATTTTTTATTTTTCGTGTATTCTGAAACACGCTTTGGGCAGCATCGTCGCAGGCCATTACAATGCGCTCATTCCAGCGGCAAAAGTCGGCAATAACTTTTAAATAAGTAGATCGGGGAGCGATGCCGGATGTATTGCCGGCAGAAAAGGATTCGGGGAGACGCCAGAAAGTTCCGTGCATGGTCATCAGCAGGTCCTCCTGGCCGACATCCCTGATCCTGGGCCATTCGGTATTCCATCCATGGGCCCCGTCATAGCAGTGACTGGCTTTGGGCAGGCGGTAGGAATGCCACTGGTTGTCGTCAAGGACCATAAGGATCAACGAGCGGTGGTCCCAGCCGATGCTCCAGATGGGGTCTTCTTTTGGGTTTTCATTGCCATAGAGGCCGCCAGGGCCCATAACTTCAGTAAACTGGTCGCGGCGTATCACATTCCAGGTACTGTCCTGCCACTCGGCCAGGCAGCCTGATTCAATGTCCGAACGTTCCCGGGCAAGTTGGGAATGTTCTCCGTTATTGGAATATACCAGCCTCCCTTGGCCGGAATAAAGCCCTTTTCCATGGTAGCCGGGGAGGATAGGTGAATCCAGGTTATCCAGGGAATCTTCCCTTACCAGTTGGTTACCGTCTTTATACAGGGTATTCACTGAAAGATCGTGAACATTCACCTCATAGAATCCTTCTTCCATAGAAGCATAGTATATCTTGTCCCCGGGGTTTGTCAGGTGACGGGCATTGCCGGTTGGTCTTCCCGGCATCCTTTCATAGGGAATAACCCTAACCTTGCCGGTATCATCAATGGCATAGGGGCCGATGAAAA
>JBNJFN010000141.1:0-7792 GCA_051746885.1 Bacteroidota bacterium
AAAGGGGGCTGCATAGAAACCAAAACACAAACAGTAGATTTTTCAAGATGTGTCAGTTGTTTTAACTGTCTTCAGGTATGTCCCTTTTCAAGTGCTGAATATAGCATCAACGAATTGTATACCTCACTAAAACCTGCTTCCCTCGAAACTGCTGAAGGTTCACAAGGATCAGCCACAGGAAATGCAAAGATCCATTCCACACATAAAACAGATACAAGCAAGCGGAAATTTCTTGCAGGCATTGCCCTGGCTTTCATGAGCCTAACCAAACTCAGCAAGGCACAGGAATTGGTTTCCTATAGTGCCACGAACCCTGTAAATAGGATGAATCCCATCTCCCCTCCGGGAGCGAAAAATACAGACCGCTTCAATGAATCCTGTACAGCATGTCATTTGTGTGTAAATGCCTGTCCAACAGGTGTGCTTCAGCCCGCCCTGTTTGAATATGGACTGAGGGGCCTTATGCAACCGAGAATGGATAACCACGCAGGATTTTGTAATTATGATTGCGTGGCCTGTACGGAGGTTTGTCCTACAGGGGCGCTCTTACCTCTTAAGCTAGAGAATAAACAACTTACGCAACTAGGAGTAGTACAATTTGTTAAAGAAAATTGTATCGTGGAGACTGAAAGAACCAACTGCGGATCATGTTCAGAACATTGTCCTACAAAAGCGGTGTATATGATTGACTATAAAGAAGGATTGTTGCTTCCGGAAACCAATACCGATATTTGTATAGGATGCGGCGCATGTGAATATGCCTGTCCTACCATGCCTTATAAAGCCATATACGTGGATGGCAATCCTGAACATCTGAAGGCCGAAAAACCGGATCAGGAAAAAGTAGAAGTTGAAGACGAGGAAGATTTTCCATTCTAATCACATCTTATATCCACAATTAATAAAACGAGGCTGTCAAAAAAAAGTCAGCCTCGTTTTATTTTTACAGGTATTTGCTCAGTATGCTAAAAATGCGATTGCGTTTAACGGGTTTGGAAATATAATCATTACATCCCGCTTTAAGGCTGGTATCTTTGTCGTCTGCCATTGCATAAGCAGTTAATGCAATGATGGGAAGATGCTCTGCAAATTGCCTTATCTCGCGTGTAGCCTGCAAACCATCCATTCCAGGCATTTTAATATCCATCAGCACCAGATCGATATTGGAATTTCTATTGCATATAGTAACCGCTTCCTTCCCGTTTCTGGCTCTGACAATGTTCACCTGAGTATCCCGTAAAGCCAGTTCAAGATATTTGAAGTTGCTTTCTTCATCTTCAGCGATCAAAATGGTTTTATCCGGCCAGTTATTTGTCGAATCGGTTGTATGCATATCATTGGATTATCTGATTGTGCTTTTCTGCAGGTAAAGTAAAATAGAATACAGATCCTTCATGAGGCAACGATTGGAAGGAGAGCTCTCCCTTCATCATCTCTACCAATATCTTACTGATGGTCAAACCTAAACCTGCCCCCGGGAGTATTTTCTGTCGCTCGTATTCTATTTTCTTAAATCGTTGAAAAATCAATTCCTGCTGTTTTTTGTTGATTCCTTTACCCGTATCCTTTACGTAGCATTTTGCCATAGGGTTTCCTTTGGTAGCTATCATTTCACAGCCAAATTCAACCAAACCCGCATCCGTAAACTTGATCGCATTGTCAATCAAATTACTGAATACTTGTTTCACACGGTAAGGATCGCCCAATATAAGATAATCTTTAAATTCCGGATCCCTGTAAACCTCTAAATCAATATCCTTATAGGCCGCCGTTTCTGAAAAAGAATCGTACAATTCCTCCAGAATATTATTCATTGGACAGTTTACCTGTTTTACATCGAGCTGATCGGCATCAATTTTGGCCAGACTGATGAGGTTATCAATCAAATTCAATAAGGTGTTGCTTTGTATATTGATTTGATTGATCAATTCTTTGCGGATATCGTGATTGATGTCCTGATCGTTCAATAAATTGGAGAACCCGACAATGGCATTCATGGGAGTTCTGATCTCATGAGACATGTTTGCCAAAAACGAACTTTTCAGCCTGTCAGCTTCTTCTGCTTGTTCCTTGGCCTTTTGCAAATCTGCTGTACGCTGCTCAACGAGTTGTTCAATATTAGATCGCTGTTTCTGTAGCTCTTCATCGGTCCTGGCGAGTTTGTCTGACCGGGTTTTCAGCGCTTCCTTTATTCGTTCGATCTCTATGTTTTTTTCCTTGATCATCCTTTCCAGGCTCTGGTTTCTTCTTTTTAATCTTCTCGTATATTGACGGAAAATCAGCCATATAATAAAAATGCCAATTATAATGTAAACAGCAACGGAGAAGGGATGTAAGTACCAGATTCCCATTATTTCAAGTCTTTATATAGAGTTTCTTATATCTTTTATATATCATTGATAAACTGAGAAGAAGTAAAAGAACTCCCAGCATATAGATCCACCAGTTAAATTCCTGGGGTATATAATTCAGAGTAATAGTCTCCAGGTTATCAGACAATTCCCCCATAGATTCCGCCCCGGAAGGGTAATGACCAAATAAGTATCTCATATAGTCCCAAATAAAAGAAACAATCACCACCAGAGCTCCTGCAAGCAACACAAGCCACTCTCTGATTTCTAAAAACATCTTAAAATTGGATAAACGGTTAAAATACCGAATGGTCAAAGCAAACATGATCATGATCAAGGAAATTAAAACCGGTGTAATAACAGGGCCGCTCCATGGAACAGGTACCAGAAACAGAATGTCCCAAGTCATTAATGAAGCAGGCCAACCCAGAAGAAGCTTCAGAAAAATATAGTAAAATATATCCCATACAGCAAAAATATAAAGAAAATTGGAAAAACGCTGCATGAAATTCCTGGTGGCTATAAGTGCCACAGTAATGATCATAACCAATGAAAATAATTCCCTTAAAAATTCGGTAACGGCTATGTGGGGATCTACAATTTCAAGGGGGAAGGAAAACCCTTCGGGGTAATATAATTCTCTTAGATATACAACAATAGAACTCTCAAAAAATGCCATAGAAATACCAAATAAGGTAATCCAGAGGAATTGTAAATTATTTACTTTATCTCCAGTTGCCATAGTAAAAAATTTTTTTGTTAAACGAAAAAATAAAACAATTATGACGAGTAAACAAAATATATAAGATATTCTGATAGTTTGAAAATATTAATTTTGCAGATGAATCAAAAAATAAAGTTTGTGTTATATCCGAAGAATTTCGAGGAAAAAATAGGATTTGACAAGATCAGGGAAAAAATAAAAAGCCATTGTTTAAGCACCCTGGGTAAAGAAAAGACCGATCAGATCAAGTTTTCCACTTCTCCCAGGTTCATTGCCCTGTTAATTGATCAGGTTAAGGAATTCACTGAAATACTTGAGATGGAAGAAAATTTTCCATTGGATCATTGCATCAATGTGAATGATGCCCTGGAGAAAATAAGGATTGAGGGTACATACATGGAACAGGAGGAGGTTTATAATCTGCGACTGAATCAATCCACCATTAAAAAGATACTTGGTTTCCTTAAAAAGAGTTACAATGAAGATAAATACCACAAACTGTATCATATTGCCAGAAATATAAAAACCCATCCCTTCATAACCGAACGCATCGATCAAATACTGACCAGCAAGGGAGAAATCAAAGATACCGCTTCCCCTGAATTAAAAAGGTTAAGGGGAGAAATCAGGGAGAAAGAATCTGCCGTTTCCTCAAGGATAGGCAGGATATTCAAACAGTTGAAACAACAGGGAGTAGTTGCGGAAGAGTCTTCACTTGCCATACGTGGGGGCAGAACTGTTATCCCGATTGACACCCGGCTAAAAAGAAAAATCAACGGGCTGATCCAGGATGAATCGGCCTCAGGAAAAACGGTCTATATTGAACCTTCAGAAATCGTGGAGCTCAACAATCAGATCAAAGAAATGCGGTATGAAGAAAAACGTGAGGTAATCCGTATCATGAGAGAGCTGGCAAATGACATCAGACCGTATTTGGATGATCTGCTCCAGGCCAACGATTTTCTGGGAACCATTGACTTCATAAGGGCAAAAGCATTATTTGCCAGGGAAATCCATGCCATTCGGCCGGCTTTGGTTAAAGAACCCCACCTAATGTGGTATCAGGCCATCCATCCTCTTTTGTATTTGAACTTCAAGAAGGAGAACCGGGAGGTGGTGCCTCTTGATATAGCCCTGGATAATGAAAAACGAAGGATTTTGGTGATAAGCGGGCCCAACGCCGGGGGAAAGTCGGTATGCCTTACCACCACGGGGTTGATACAATATATGTTCCAATGTGGACTGCTCGTCCCTCTAAAACCGGGCTCGGAAATGGGGATTTTCCGGAAAATATTCATCAATATTGGCGACGATCAGTCTATTGAAAATGATTTAAGCACCTACAGCTCTCATCTTTTAAACATGAAAAACTTCATCAAATTTGCAGATACCCATTCACTTATCCTCATCGATGAATTCGGGGCGGGAACCGAACCGACCCTGGGTGGTGCTATTGCTGAAGCCATCTTGGATAAGATGAATACAAAGCAGATCATGGGCATTATCACAACACACTACTCCAACCTCAAACATTTTGCCTCCTCGGCTGAAGGAATTGAAAACGGAGCCATGCTTTTTGATACTGACAACATGTCACCTCTGTATAAACTGACAATAGGAGAACCAGGGAGTTCTTTTGCTTTTGAGATCGCAAAAAAAATCGGGCTTCCACAGTCCGTACTTGATCAAGCCGCCCAAAAAGTAGGCAGGAAACACATCAATTTTGACAAAAACCTTAAAGACATTATAAGGGATAAAAGATACTGGGAACAAAAACGCGAATCGATCAAACAAAAGGAAAAAAGACTGGAGAAAGTGCTGAATCAATATTCGGAACAACTCCAAAATGCAAAAAAAATGCAGCATGAGATTAAGAAAAAAGCAGAGGAGGAAGCCAATGAACTGTTGAATGACGCGAATAAAAAGATCGAAAATACCATCAGAAAAATCAAGGAAAGCAACGCAGAAAAAGAAAAAACCAAACAGATAAGAAAAGATTTTGAGGAGTTCAAAAAGAAAAAAATGCAGGCCGGAGCTGACGAAGATCTGGACGGCAAACTGAAAACCCTTAAAAAGGAAAAGAAGAACCTGAGCAATGATCTCAGCCTTTCACAACAGAAAGAAGATGTTGGCGGGCAAAAGGAAGAACAGATAAGTAAAGGAGACAAGGTTCGGTTGAAACAGAGAGAAGCAGTCGGAGAGGTAATGGATATCAACGAAAACAGCGTTTTGGTGGGTTTTGGCAACATCATCACTACCATAAGGAACGACCAGTTGGAAAAGATCAGTGATGATGAATACCGGAAAGAAACAAAAGCCTCCGGGCAAAATACAGGTTATCAGAATTTTGACACCGGGAAACGCAAAATGGACTTCCATCCGGAAATTGATGTGAGAGGAAAAAGAGCGGAAGAAGCCCTTCAGGAAGTAAAAGATTTTATTGACGAAGCCATTATGATCAATATTAAGCGGGTAAGGATACTACACGGAAAAGGCAATGGCATACTGCGTCACCTGATAAGAAATTATCTGGACACGGTAGATATGGTTAAAGCTTACCGTGACGAACACCTGGAATTTGGAGGCTCGGGCATTACTGTAGTTGAATTCGATCACTAATTTTTATTATCTTTGATCAAAAATTAATTGCAATTGCTACTCATTTATACCGAAAAAATAACATCAAGGCTCACTTATATATGCAATTTTATCTTTCGGGATATATTGGGAGCGCAATATAAACTCACCGACAATGAATCGGAATTCAGCAATCATGAGGGACCTGCCATAAACTATTCCGCAAAAAAACTGGGTAACCGTTTGATCATTACACCCACCAACCTTTTATTTGAGAAGGAAATAAGAGAACATGAGATCTTTGTAACCCAGTGGGACAATGTAAAGATATTTTTCCAGACCAATGATCATTCCTCCATTCCATTTGATTTATTTGCTGCTTCTTTTTATCTGGTATCCAGATACGAAGAACATCTTCCTTTCCCTTCCGATGAACACGGGCGTTTTGAAGCTAAGCAAAGTCTGGCGTATAGCAGCAGCTTTCTACAGGAACCCATTGTAGATCAATGGGCCTATATATTAGCCGATGTCATCAAAAAACATTTTCCTGAATTTGAATATTCTTCAAGAACATTCAAATACATCCCCACCATTGATATAGATAACGCCTACGCCTTTCTGTTCAAAGGAATAAGCCGGACACTCGGGGCAACACTCAGATCAATATTCAATCTGAATGTACAGGACAATATACGAAGATATCAGACTCTGGCGGGAAAGAAGGATCCTTATGATACATACGATATCTTCTTTGATACCCATCAAAAATATGGCCTGAAGCCCATTTGGTTTTTTTTGGTGGGGAATAGCGGTAAATTCGACAACAATGTATCCATAGATAAAACAGCCTACCGAAAACTAATCAAAAACATATCCGAGCGCTCCGAAATAGGCATCCACCCATCCTATAAGGCTTTCAGGGACCAAAACCTGCTGCAATGGGAAATTGAGGATCTAAAGAACATCATTAATAAAGAGGTGATAAGAAGCCGCCAGCATTATCTGAGAATCCAATTCAACGAAACATACAGGAACCTTATTAATGCAGGTATACAGGAAGATTACACAATGGGATACAGTACCGACATTGGTTT
The DNA here is from genome assembly GCA_051746885.1 of Bacteroidota bacterium. Classification (GTDB taxonomy): domain Bacteria; phylum Bacteroidota; class Bacteroidia; order Bacteroidales; family UBA12077; genus JAGXLC01. Next base: position 6,747 of record JBNJFN010000141.1, read on the forward strand.
CAGGGCGGGAACCTGTACCCCGTTCCATTATTATGATCTAGCCAATGAAGAAGAAACTCCCCTTACCGTTTATCCTTTCCAGGTAATGGATATTACGCTTAACCAGCACAAAAAATACAATGTCTCTGCGGCTATATCGGTTATTGAAGATTTAATAGAAAAAATTAAGAACGTCAACGGCACCTTCATTACCATTTGGCATAATGAAGCTTTAAGCGACCATGGGCACTGGAAAGGCTGGGAAACCGTATATCGCGAAATGCTTCGGCTGGTATTCGAAAAATGATCTGTTCTACTTTTGGTCCGATCGGCTTAGAATAAAATCTGCAGCTTCCTGAAGATCATTGAATATATAATCAGGGGATTCCTTCATACCATTAAGGCCTTTACCCGTCTTAACTCCTATGGTTGTGCATTCAGCACGTTTACCTGCAATGATATCACGTTCACTGTCACCGATAAGATAAGATCGCTTCAAATCAATGTTAAATTCTTCTGCTGCACGGAAAAGCATACCCGGCTTGGGTTTACGGCACTCACAATTAAGAATAAATTCGCTATTTTCCCCTTGTCCATCCGGCTTCTCCAGGTGCGGGCAAAAATAAATTCCATCCAGATAGGCTCCTTCTTTCTTTAGCTGATTCCTCAGTTTATCATGAATGGCATTCAATTGTTCTATTGTAATATAATTTCTGGCTACAGCCGACTGGTTGGTTACCACAATAACCAGATAACCAGCTTGATTAAGCTTTTTGATAGCTCCGGCAGAAAAAGGGTAAAGCTCAATTTTATCCGGTGAAAGCACAAAGTTTTTTTCCTCATTGATGACACCGTCGCGATCCAAAAATATTGCACTTCTAATCATTGGGAATGATTCCTTTATGTTTTGACAGAGCCCCAAAGCTAATGATTTTTTATAAGAATGCCTGTAGTGCATTTTAACCCGAATTATTCTCACCGCAGCTTTAGCTGCAAACAAATCTCTTAACCTGATTATAAGTGCATGCTCAGAGTTAAGTAGGTAAGATTTAATTTTTTGAACCACA
>JBNJFN010000142.1:0-4083 GCA_051746885.1 Bacteroidota bacterium
GCCTGCCCGCCGAAAGCTTGCAGGCAGGCCTGGATGCTTCCCGCAAACCATCCCGCATTCATAAACTTTCCCGCTTATTTCAGCGGGATTCGTTTATGCTATCACTTCTAAAAATTTTGTTTTTTTAGCAAAGTTTTGCTGCACTTTAAATTTTGGTAAGCCTTTCTTTGGGCCGATCATAAAAAAATTAAATCTAAGCTACTTAACTCTGAGCATGGCACTTACAATCAGGTTAAGAGGAATTTGTTTGCAGCTAAAGCTGCGGTAAGAATAATCCAGGATAAGTTGGTGCTGCATCGGTTTTAAAATCAAATGATTCTTTAAGCCGCCTGAATAACGATCAAACTCTTGTCAAACAGTCAAACCCGATAGCTATCGGGTCCAGTCAAACAATCAAATGAATGACAACAAAGCAATAATTATATCCTTCTGCCAACTTCCGTAGTTAATAGATTACCAATTGCTCCTGCAGAATGCGGGACCAACTGTACTAAAGCCCATCCATTGCCTGGTCCAGATCTTCAATCAAGTCATCCACTTTTTCAATACCCGCCGACAGCCTTATAAGGGATTCACTGATGCCTTCCCGTTCAAGTTCCTCATTGCTGAGACTTTTGTGGGAAGCCAGCACAGGAGAAGAGACAATCGTATCCACTCCACCCAAACTGATAGCCGGCCGGATGAGCTTCAGATTTTTCTGAAACTGAATGATTCTGGAGTCTTTCAATTCGAAAGAAAGCATTCCCCCAAAACCATTCATTTGCCGTTTGGCAATTTCATGGCCTTTATGGGATTTCAGCCCGGGATAATTCACTTTTCCTACTTGTTGGTGGCTCTCCAGAAACCGGGCCAGTTGATAAGCATTTTCATTTTGCTTTTCAACCCGAATATGAAGGGTTTTCAGGCTCCTTTCCAGCAGGTAGCAGATGCGCGCGTCCAGGTTCCCACCCAGGTTACGGGCTGTTTCCCGGATCTGTTCTATCCTTTCTTTTGAGCTGATTACGGCCCCTGCAGTAACATCATGATGGCCGTTAAGGTATTTTGTGGCACTGTGGATTACAATATCCATCCACCAGTCGATGGGATTTTGGTTCACAGGGGAAGCAAATGTATTGTCAATTATTGAAAGTACATTCTTCGACTTGGCCATGTTAGCGATGGCCTCCAGATCGATGATCTTCAAAAGGGGATTCGAGGGCGTTTCAATATAAATGGCTTTGGTATTCTCCCGGATGGCCTTTTCGTAATCCTCCACACGGCTACTGTTGACAAAAGTATATTCGATGCCGAACCGGTTAAGATCCCTGCCTATAAAGTGAATGGTTCCTCCGTAAAGTGCGCTCTGAAATATTATATGATCTCCCTGGCTCAGGAAAGTGTAAAGCGTACTTGTTATGGCTGCCATACCTGAGCTCAATACCAAGGCGCTCTCCCCATTCTCCAGCGCCCTGATCTTTTCCGCAAGCGCCTGCTGGTTCTTCGTGTTGAAATACCTGGGATATACCGGTGTTTCCTTATCAAGATATCCAAATGATGTTGAGGTATAAACAGGAGAGTTGGACCCCTCACCTTCGCGGTCTAAAATGGTACCGCAATGTACACATTGCGTTTCTTTTGAATAGGGTTTCATGATCTATCCTTTTTTTATTTTATCGTTTTACAATATGAATGGTTGAATCATGATTTAAATTGGGAAAGATAGTAAGATCAAAGGAAAATATCAATTATAGTACCCTAAGCATTGTGTTTTTTTGTAAATTGAATTGTAATTTTGGAGGAAAGTTTTAATTGGAATCTTTATTAAATGGATAAAAGGCTACTTTCGGTTATTTATATTGTCATCACATTATCTCTGATCTTTCAAGTTCAGAAAATTAATGCCCAGCAGACCGATACTACAGAGCGTCCGGAGATAGGTTTAGTTTTGAGTGGGGGTGCTGCCAAGGGGCTTGCCCACGTCGGTGTATTGAAAGTGTTGGAAGAAGCAGGCATCCGTCCCGATTACATTACAGGCACCAGCATGGGAGCGATCGTTGGGGGACTCTACGCTCTGGGATATTCAGCAGACGAATTGATGAAGATTATAGAAACCACTGATTGGAACAAAATACTGACCGACCGGGTACCCCTGAATAAGATTGTGATGGAAGAAAAGTATGATTACAAAAGATTTATCGTTGAATTTCCCATACGGGATGGAGAGTTTGATCTGCCATCAGGGCTGAATGAGGGCTATCAACTTGAAAGATTGTTCAGTGATCTGACCTGGGATGCCACAGGGGTTCATGATTTCGACAGCCTGACCATCCCCTTTCATTGTATGGCTGTGGACATTATAGATGGAAAGCCCGTAGAACTGGACTCCGGCGATTTGTCTCAGGCAATACGTGCCAGCATGGCGATTCCCGGGGCCTTTGCTCCTGTTCAAAAGGATTCGATGATGCTTGTCGATGGCGGAGTTATCAGAAATTTTCCCGTACAAGAAGTACGGAATATGGGAGCTGACATTGTGATCGGTGTTTATGTGGGTTTTGAGAATGAAGTCACTCCTGAGGAGCTTTATTCCCTTACGGATGTGCTTACCCGCACCATTACCATGTACGGGGTGTTTGACTCAAAGGAACAGAAAAGCAAAACGGATATTTTAATTGAACCCGATATGGAGGGTATACAATCCTATGATTTTACGAAGGGAAAAAGAATAGCCCAAAGAGGAGAAGAGGCAGCCCGGAAAATATATGACAGCCTCCGGCAAATCAACGATACCTTACATTTAAAGGAGAACGTTGCCAGGGAAAAACTTTTAGGCCCGAATTACCTGTACATCTCAGAGGTAGATGTAGAAAATCTGAGGTACGTGGATCCTTCTTTCGTCACCGGAAAAGGCGGGATATTTCCCGGCACTTATGTTACAAGAGAAAGGATCAACAGGGCTGTTGAAAACATTTTCGGTACGCGGTATTTTAACAGGGTAAACTATCGCCTGGAGCATCAGACAATGGACATCTATAAACTGGTGTATGTTGTCAAGGAGAGTTCCCAGGCTTTTGTGAAAGGGGCACTCCATTACGACAACGTCCAGGGGCCGGGTTTGATCGTAAACAGCACCTTCAGAAATTATTTGCTTCCTGCTTCACGCATCAACTTAACTCTCAACGTGGCTGAGCAGCCAGGAGTGAAGTTTGATGTAAACAGATATTTTGGAAAAGAGCAACATTTAATGGACAATTATTTTATTCATTGGCATCGTATTGAACTTCCCGTATATTTTGAAGACGAAAAGGTCGGGCGATATACCCATGGAATGTTCAAAGGAGGAATAGGAGGCAAGTACTCGATCAATGTTAATCAGCAGATTGGCGTGGATACCTATTATGAGAGCAGCACGATTTATCCTGATGATGCCCTGCAATCCATATTTCCGGAGGTTAACTTTGAAAATTACGGTTTTGGTGGCATCGCGCTGCATGGGTACTATCGGCTAAATAATCAGGATGACCAATTTTTCCCCACCAAAGGAACAAAAATGGAGGCCTCGTTTAAACGGGTCTTTAAACCCATATCCAAATACCGGATAGAAGGGGATCAGGCTCTCGATGAAAAAATATTTAATTTAAACCTCCAACCCTTCAATTCTTTTTATTTTAACCTGGATCATTATTATAAGGTTTCCCGGCCCCTTTCCTTTAAGCTGGGTACTGCTGCGGGAATTGTTTCTAATGGTACGCCTGTTACCAATAATTATGCCCTTGGCGGGGTGATGTACGACAACAAGTGGAACTACGAAACCATGGCCGGATTCCAGGCCGGTGAACGCGTAGTGCCAAACTTCCTGAAGGTGAACGGTGGCATGAATATACGGCTTTTATCAAGGACATTTCTGACTTTTGATGCCAGTTTAACCCATACTTCCGAAAAGGTTCATAATATGTATTCATCCCTGATCAACTCCCGGTGGAATGATTACCTGCAGGGCTACGCCGTGGGTTTACGCTTTAACTCAGTCCTCGGCCCACTGGTATTCATGATAGGTGACAACAACATCGACCAGAAGCCCCGCTGGTACGTGAATTTGGGGTATAC
>JBNJFN010000142.1:4183-7743 GCA_051746885.1 Bacteroidota bacterium
CCATTGGTATTACTGGGCGGAACAAAGGATGACAATTTGTTCCAGATACCGGATCTGAAGACCCACCTGAAAGAGCTCTCAGAAGTGGGAGGCAACTATGTGCGCAACACCATGAGTGATCGCCCTGATAAGGGCCACGAAGTATATCCTTTTAAAAAGCTTGACAACGGGAAGTATGATCTCAACCAGTGGAACAAAGAATATTGGAAGCGATTTGAAAATTTTCTGAACTGGACCTCTGCGATGGATATTATTGTCCAGATTGAAGTATGGGACCGTTTTGACTATTCCCGGGAAAATTGGAAGCCCCACCCTTACAACCCCAAAAACAATGTAAACTATTCCTACGAAGAATCGGGTTTTGAACCGGAATATCCCAACCATCCTGGAGCCAATGAACAACCTTTCTTTTTTAGCACGCCACAGCAGTCAAACAACAAAACCGTGCTGAAGTTTCAGCAGCGATTCGTGAATAAAATGCTGGATCATGCACTGAAATATCCCAATGTGCTGTTTTGCATCGATAATGAAACATCGGGAGAGGAGGCCTGGTCCGTTTACTGGGCTCGTTTCATCCGGGAAAGGGCTGCTGAAGAAAATGTATCAGTTAATATAACCGAGATGTGGGATGAGTGGGATCTCAAAGATCCTCAACACCGGCGTACGTTTGATCATCCCGAACGCTTCGATTTTGTAGATATTTCGCAGAATAACCACCAAACCGGGGAGACCCACTGGGAAAATTTTCAATGGGTCAGGAATTATATCAGTGACAAGCCCCGCCCGATCAACAGCGTGAAGATATACGGATCAAGTGCAGATAGCCATGGAGGCAGCGTCCAGGATGCCGTGGAAAAATTCTGGCGCTGGATCATCGGAGGAGCAGCATCGGCCCGTTTTCACCGGCCCAACTCCGGCATCGGCCTTAGTGAAACAGCAAAAACCCATATCCAAAGTGCCCGCATGTTCCTGGAAGAATTCAATATTTTTGACGCCAGGCCGGATACGGATCATAAGCTGCTGTCCGGGCGGGAAGAAAATGAAGCGTATTTAACCCGTGTACCGAATAAACATTATGCTGTTTATTTTACCAATGGGGGAACAGTGAACCTAAACCTCTCTGACGCACAAGGTCAATTCCGGATAAAATGGCTGGATATTTCCGGGTCGAAATGGAAAGCAAAGTCTATAATAAAAGGAGAGCAAAGGGTAACGCTTGAAGCCCCTGGATCGGGTCATTACATCGCAGTGCTCAAAAAAATCCCCTGATTTATTCTCCTGCATGCCCCTATGGAAAAACTTTCATCCGACCAAATTGAAAAATATGGAATGCATTGTGAAGCGATTCTGATGCTCTGAGAAAAAAGAGGAAATAGAGGACAGAATAACATGCGTACAGTTGGATGCAAAAAATTTTGTCCAATGATCGATTTTTAGGTATATTGGCCTTCATAATTTTTATTTTTGAATAATTCGGATTAAATCTGTCATTACACACATATCGTATCATTTTAAATTTTAATCATTATGAAAATATTCAAAAACACTTTGTTGGTATTGGCTTTAACTTGTATTATTAATGCTTCCTTATTGGCACAGTCTTCCGAGGAGCATTCGGAAGTGATTGGAAGATGGGACCTAACTATAGACATTGAGGATGAACAACTAGAGGAACTTGGGCTTTTTCGGCATGGTTTGATGGATGAAGAAGGATTTCCGGGGTGGCTTGAAATTAAAAAATCCGGTTTCTCCACGCTTGTTGGTTCTTACGTGGGATACGAGGGAAGCGCCCGTCCCATATCCGAGATTCACTATTCCGAGGAGGATGATGCATATCATTTTACCATTCCACCGCAGTGGATGAAGATTGATGATATCTATTTTGAATTCACTGTGGAGGATGGCAAGTTGACCGGACACCAGGTACTTGACGATCATAAACTTGAGTGGACCGGCGTCCGGCAACCGGACCTCTCCAGGGAAGAACCACCGGTATGGGGAAATCCCAAGAACCTTCTGGATGAGAACCTGTCAAGATGGATCATCCCGGAAGAAAACGAGTTCCGGATGGAAGACGGTGTTCTTGTAAATGAAGAGACCGGGGGTAACCTGGTGACTAAGGAAAAATTTGATGATTTCAAGCTCAGCGTTGAATTCAGATATCCGGAAGAAAGTAACAGTGGAATTTATCTGCGTGGCCGTCACGAAATTCAGATTGCAGATCATTACGGTAAAGAGGTCGATGAAATGACTATTGGAGGCATTTACGGGTTCATTGAGCCTGCTGTCAATGCGGCCAAAAAACCGGGTGAATGGCAAACTTATGAAATCACGCTTGTCGGGCGACATGTAACCATTGTACATAACGGTATTGAAATTATTTCTAACCGTCCCATACCCGGGATAACGGGAGGTTCACTCGACAGCAACGAGGGAGAGCCCGGACCGATCATGCTGCAGGGGGATCATGGCCCTATTGAATTCCGGAAAGTCGTCATCACACCGGCGGTCAACTGATCCGGCAACCAAAGAGGGAGAACTGCTATCCTTCACCTGTTCTTCCATTATACCGGCATTTTAGTTATTTAGTTATTAATTGAAAGGTGCGGCGTGAATAATGCCGCGCCTTTCAATTTCTCTTCTATCTCAGGCCTTCAGGTTGCACCAGAATGCCAGGCTGCTGAATGGCTTCCTGTTATGTTCGAATGACAATTGAATTCTCTACTACTTCATAAAATGCTCATTTGTCTGCTTCCCCCTCGGCCTCCGCTTCTTCATTCCTCCCACGCGAATCAGCCACCTTATTGTATCGTTCAATAAGCCCATTCAACTCTTTGATGAGGTCCTGATACCTGTCCGGACCCGAGACCACCGCCCTGGCTTCGATCATTTTAACCAGCTTGCGGTACTGCCCCATGGCTGTATTTCGCAGTCCTGATGCACTCTCTGCAGGCCTTTCGGACATTTCGTCGATACGGTCGAGATATTTGTCGTTAAATAGCTCATTCGAAGTTTTCAGTTCATTCACCAGGGGATGCAGATCTAAGGCATCGACAGCCTCCGCCAGCCCGGCATCCGATAACAGGTCGTTTACCAGGTTGGACAGTGTGGCGGTTTTTGCCTGGTAGTTCAGCCTGTAGATAAAACGTCCGTATCTGGTAATTGCACTGTAAATCTTTTTCGCCGCCTTTCGCCGGGTATCCTCGAAGTGGTATCTGCTGTATCCTTTGGCATGAGATGTCAGTAATTTAATGGCATTGTTACGCCGTTTATTCAGGATTATAATTTCTTTGGTAAGATCGCTTCCCTGTTTATTCTTAAATAAGGCATCAAGTCTAATTAAGCTAACTTCCAAAGGTGCAAGATCTGTGTCGATGCCAAGCCCGGCAGGGTCATTGCTTCTGCATATACTGATAATATTTCTCAGAAACTGGATGAATTCAACCACCCATAGTTTTTGATAACGAATTGTTGCAATCATGTGCTGAAAGTTTAATGATTAGAAATACCGGCGAAGAAGGAATAACCGGCATGCTTTTTTAATAGCTTTTTTCACAGGA
>JBNJFN010000143.1:0-7650 GCA_051746885.1 Bacteroidota bacterium
ACATCTGCCTTCTGACTATTTCCCTTTATTCCCGTAATGAAAATACTCCAGAATTCCCCTGGCTCTGTTTTCTCCCACCACTTCTTTGAGTTGTTCAAAAGTGGCATTTTCTATTGCTTTGGTTGAGGCAAATTTTTCCAGAAGCTTATTTACGGATGCAGGTCCAACGCCGGGTATCTCCTCGAGCTTTGATTTCAGAAAACTACCACTCCTTTTATTCCGATGAAAAGTAATGCCAAAACGGTGGGCTTCATCCCTGAGGTTTTGAATTAATTTCAGACTGGGAGAATTTTTGTCCAGATATAAAGGAACAGAATCACCGGGGAAATATATTTCCTCCAGCCTTTTGGCAATTCCGATGATCGTAATCTTTTCCGTAAGATTAAGTTCATCCAGAGCTTTAACTGCCGCACCCAACTGTCCCTTTCCACCATCAATCACAATAAGCTGCGGAATGGGGTGATCTTCATTCAGTAATCGATTGTATCTCCTGAAGACAACTTCCTTCATGGAAGCATAATCATCGGGCCCCTGAACGGTTTTGATGTTAAAATGGCGGTACTCTTTTTTGGCGGGCCTGCCGTTTTTAAAAACCACGCAGGCAGCGACCGGATGGTGTCCCTGAATATTGGAGTTGTCAAAACATTCTATATGCACCGGTAACTTTTCCATCCGAAGGTCTTTTTTAACCGTCTCTAACAATCGCACCTCTTTGGGAACCTTCGTCTGATTGGCCTCTTGTTTCAGTTTTTCGTAGCGGTAATATTTGACATTTCGCAGAGAGAGGTCCAGCAATTTCTTTTTATCACCTTTTTGGGGCACGACAAACCGGGAGCCTGAAAGTTCCAATCCTGGATCAAAAGGCACAATGATCTCTGGGGAATAGCTATGAAAACGCTCCCGCACATCTGCAATGGCCAGGGGAAGCAAATTTTCCGCATTTTCATTCATTTTCTTCTTGTACTCCATGGTATGAGCCTGAATCACTGCCCCATTAACCACCTTTAAAAAATTTACAAAGGCCTGCTTTTCATCATTGATAATAGAAAAGACATCCACATTGTGAATTCGGGGATTAACAATGGTAGATTTACTTTGATACCCTTCCAGGGCACTCATTTTTTTCCGGATCTCTTCTGCTTCTTCAAAACGATAACCTTCAGCCAACGTGGCCATGGTATCTTTCATATATTTCAGAACAGAAGATATATTGCCTTTTAAAATATTCCGAATCTCCCGGATGTATTCATTGTATTCTTCTTCATCCTGAAGTCCTTCACAGGGACCTTTGCAATTCCCGATGTGATATTCCAGGCAAACTCTAAATTTTCCGGCGGAGATGTTTTCTTCTGTAAGAGCATGACGGCAGGTACGCAGGGAGTAAAGACTTCTAAAAAGATCAAGCAATGTTTTCACCATCATCCCGCTGGTGTAAGGGCCAAAATATTCACTTCCGTCTTTGATGATTTGGCGGGTAGAAAAAACCCTGGGAAAACGTTCATTTTTGATGACAATCCAGGGAAAACTTTTATCATCCTTTAAGAGGACATTGTAACGGGGTTGATATTTTTTGATGAGATTGTTCTCAAGCAATAAAGCATCCTCCTCCGAGTTGACCATCACATATTCAATATGGTGAATTTTCCGGACAAGGATTCTTGTTTTGGCGTTATCAGCCTCTTTGTTAAAGTAAGAAGAGACCCGTTTTTTCAGGTTTTTGGCTTTCCCTACATAGATAATTTTCCCGTTTTCATCGAAATACTGGTAAACGCCGGGACTGGTTGGCAGCCCGGAAATGATTTCATTTAAATGCGCTTCTTGTTTTTTTGTCTGGTTTCCCATCAAACTTATTCAAAGAGAGAGACGAACTCAAATTTACTTACATCAAAAAGTCCGGCATCACCAATTTTTAATTCAGGAATCACCAACAACGACATAAAGGACAAAGTCATAAAAGGTGCCTGAAGCGAACTACCCAACTCTTTCGCCGTATGATCGATTTTGCCATACAGGGAAGCAACTTCTTTCCCTTCCAGGTTGCTCATCAAACCGGCCACAGGTAAAGGCAGATTGTGCTTTTCGTCCCCGCTCACAACAGCCAATCCCCCCTGGTTCTCCATCACGGTGTTGACTGCCCCAATAATATCGGAATCGCCCACACCTACAGCCACAATATTATGACTGTCGTGGGCGACTGACGAAGCAAGAGCTCCTTTTTCCAGGCCAAAACCCTGAATCAATCCCACGCTAACGGGCTTATATTGATACCGGTCTACCACCACAATTTTCAAGATGTCTTCCCCGGCATCGGGTGAAATTTTCTCTCCGGGGTCAACTTCTTTAAGGAAAGATTGGGTAACCAACTCTCCATCTTCACAGCTAATGACTCTAACCTTTTTTTTCCCTTCGGGGCAAATGAGCTCCAGTTCCTTTTCAGAAATATAATGCGGCACGAATTGATTTGGAATCTCAAAAGGATGTTTTTCAAATAAAACTCCCTCTTCCCGATCGTAAACTTTTTCACCCTCAATAAAAGTTTGCCGGACTTTAAAATCTGAAAGATTGTCCACCACAATAAAATCAGCAGGATCCCCCTGCTGAAGCAAACCCACAGGCAACCCATAATGCTCAGCCGGAATTAATGAGCCTGCACGCAAAAGAGCAAACAGATCAATTCCTTTCTCAACCCCTTTTTTTATGAGTTTATCAATATGCCCGCGTTGGACAAGCTCGTCAGGATGACTGTCGTCGGTACACAACATCAATTTTTCGGGATGAAGCTCAAACAATTTGGCAAGAGCATCGAAATTTCTTGCTGCACTCCCTTCCCTCACCTGGATTTTCATTCCATTTTGAATTTTATCCAGGGCCTCATCCAAAGAAAAACATTCATGATCGGTAGAAATTCCGGCAGCGGCATATTTCTTCAGATCTTCTCCAATAATTCCGGGGGCATGACCATCTATAGGAAGTCCTTTCTTTTTGGCGGCATCCAACTTGGCCCAAACATCAGGATCATTATTGACAACGCCTGGAAAATTCATCATTTCACTTAAGCAATACACATTCGGTTCATCCAACAAGGACTTCACCTTATCGGGGCCCATTACTGCTCCGGCAGATTCGAAAGGCGTAGAAGGCACACAAGAAGGGACGCCAAAAAAACATTTCAAAGGGGTATTCCCGGACTCTTCGATCATATAACGAACTCCCTCCTCCCCTAAAACGTTTCCAATTTCATGGGGATCGGTCACAATTCCGATTGTTCCACGTGGAACAATCAACCTTGAAAACCTGGAAGGCACGAGCATAGTGCTCTCTACATGAACATGCGCATCAATAAACCCTGGTAAAATATACTGATCCGGAACTTCTTCTGCTTTCTCAATTTTATTAATTCCTTCAGAGGAAAAATAAACCGTACCTTTAAATATTTTCTTGTTATGAATGTCTACAATGTTTCCTGAAATTTGTCTCATGATTCTCCTATTTCTTAAAAATTACCACTCAATAAAAACCTAAAATATTAAAATGCAAAAAGAATATGGGATACATCCAGTGCTTTTGGATTTAAAAAAATAATCCGTAAGGTTCGGGATTTCTTAATAAAAAAAATATTCCTTCTACCAGAATCATTCCCTTACAAAATCAACATACGAAATAAGGATCTTCAGGAAATAAATTAAATAGGCTCTGCTGAAAAAGTCAGCAGACCAATTTTTTGTTTTTTGATTTTCTTTTTGGCATTGCCCAAAAAAAAACAAAAAGGTCTACTCCGTTTATACCTATCAGCCTGTCTGCCGTTTTTTGAAATATAATCTATCGATCTCAAAGTTTTTACTAAGAGATTGAAAGCATCCATCTCATTTGCCGTCAGGCAGGGTCGCCCGCCTTTCAACCAATAAAATTCATCCGTATAAAATTAATTTATAAAGGTCGGATGGAACTCGCATGCAAGAACTTATACATGTTCTTTTGAGGCAATCATTGTCATGCTCGTTGCATTCGTATAAAATTAGGCTCTAGTTTAATTTTGCGTTGCTATTTTTCAAGAACAAATAAATTTGGGAAAATCCCTAAAGCCCCCGGAATGGAGCGATCGTATGGTAAAAAAAGTTCCCCAAAAAGCCTGAGCCACGGCAGTGGTGACACTCTTTGCACCCTTAAATTTTTTCTGTTACAGGGACACCCCTGCCGGGGCCTGGGTATTAATTTTCTGAGTGTCAATTACCATACGGCCGCCCTTGCCAGGGCTTTACAGAAAAAACGCCATTTTAAACAACAGCCTAAAATTATTCTAAGTTATTGGTCTGATTTAACTCGTATAATTGGGTCTTATACATATTCTTTAGTGACAACCTTTGTCATGCCCGTATCATTTAAGCATAGAACATACTTTTGACCAGCAAGTTGTTGATAATTGACCTTCTCAATTCTTATTAAGTGCAGACTTATTTTATGATTAGCTTTAAAAACCTTGCATTTTAAATGAAATACCATATATTAAAGTACTCAATATTAAACCTTTAATTGTTTTTCAGTAGCTCCTAAATATAACTTTGGAGTCAGTATCCTTTATATTTTTAACCGAAAAGGCAATCGGCAAAAAATAATACATTCCTCAAATAAAAAAGCGGACATTACCAAAAAACAGATTATTTAAAGAGCCTAAAATTGTTGCACGGGGTGATGTTAAGGAATTAATCACATAAAAAGTAAATTTCCGGAACCGAAAGTAATTTTGAAAAAAGTATCCAAAATTTATCCGCCAAATTTAATTTAAGAAAGAAATTTTAAAAATTCCAAGAATAATTTCATAGCCTGAAGCCGGGTTGTTCATTACTTGATTCGAACTTCACCTATCAATAGGCTTTACCTGTGCAGTATATACATATTATTAAACAATACAGTAAATTTACTACACGAGATGAAGTGGTTTATTCCCTTAAAATTTAGCTATCCTATTTTTTAGTCGCTTCAATAAAATTATCCGCACCACCAACTAACTTTTACCCTGTTAAGAAATCCTTTATAAAGAACTATTTTAGGACCATTTAAGGGCTCTTACTTAAAATAGCAAAGAATGTTCCACGTGGAACATTACCTCCCCATAAGCACAAGCAAAACATTAATGTCACTAGGGGAAACACCACTAATCCGGGAAGCCTGTCCAATGGTTTCGGGATCTACCCTGGAAAGTTTTTGTCTTCCTTCAGTAGAAATGTTATTAATAGACATATAATCAAACTTCCCCTTAATTTTTAAATTTTCTAACCTTTTAAGTTTATCAGCAAGACTCTGTTCTCGATTGATATAGCCCTCATATTTAATGGAAATTTCAATTCCATCTAAAATTTCAATTTTACGATCGTTTGGTAATTCACGGCAAAAAGTCCTTAAAGGTTCATATACATCAACAAGGTCTTTAAGCTGAACCTGGGGACGGGTAACCAAATCTTTAACCTTAACTTTCTGTTTTAAAGGGGAAGTTCCTTTTGATTTTAAAAATTCATTAATTTCATTAGGTTTAACACTATGATCCTGTAAAAAATTAAGAATCCGATTCCGCCAATCTTGTTTTTCCAAGAAAAGCGCGTGGCGAAAATCATCAACCAAACCGATTTCTTTTCCACGGGGGGTTAACCGCAAATCTGCATCATCCTGCCGCAACAAAATCCGATATTCCGCTCTGGAAGTAAACATGCGATAAGGCTCATCCACGCCCTTGGTGACAAGATCATCAATAAGAACCCCTATATATGCTTCATCCCTCCTTAAAACAAACCTTTCTTCTCCCCTTAGCTTCAAAACAGCATTAATTCCGGCAATCATTCCCTGTGCCGCGGCTTCCTCATAACCAGTGGTCCCGTTAATTTGCCCGGCAAAATAAAGATGGGGGATCATTTTGGTTTCCATGGTATGATAAAGCTGCGTAGGGTCAAAATAATCGTATTCTATGGCGTAGCCTGGCCGAAAAATAGAAGCATTTTCCAAACCAGGAATATATTTTAAAGCATCTATTTGTGTATCTAATGGAAGGGAACTACTAAATCCATTTAAATAATATTCCACAGTTTCCTCCCCTTCCGGTTCAAGATACAACTGATGTTCTTCTTTATCTTCAAAGGTGACGATCTTGGTTTCAATACTAGGACAATACCGGGGGCCGGTACTTGTAATGGTCCCATTATACAGAGGACTGAAATCAATATCATCCCGGATTTTATTATGAACTTCTGTATTGGTATAAGTAATAAAACAACTGCGTTGCGTAAGTTTTCGGTTGTCAACAGGTAAAAAAGAAAATTGATGAGAACCTTCATCACCAGATTGCTCTTGTAAAACGGAAAAATCAATGGTCCTACCGTCAATTCGAACCGGCGTTCCTGTTTTCATTCTTCCTGTACGAAAACCTTTTTCAATAAATTTTTCTGATAACCCTTTTGATGAAGGATCGGCCATCCTACCTCCTTCTATCCGAACATCACCGATGTGCATAAGACCATTCAGAAACGTTCCGTTGGTAAGGATAACTTTTTTGCCTTTGAAAAGAACTTTCTGAAGAGTATGAACACAAATCTCATCATCACCAAAATCAATATCTATTACAGTATCCTGCCAAAAAAAAAGATTGGGAATTTTTTCAAGCTGAGAACGCCACTGTGCAGAAAAAACCATCCTGTCACATTGGGAGCGAGGGCTCCACATGGCAGGACCTTTGGACCGGTTCAACATTCTAAACTGTATAGAGGAAACATCTGTAACAACTCCCATTAAGCCTCCCAGGGCATCAATTTCACGAACAATCTGCCCTTTGGCAATGCCTCCGATGGCCGGGTTGCAGCTCATCTGAGCGAGCTTGTTCAAATCCATCGTAATTAACAAAGTCCGCATTCCCATCCTGGCAGAAGTAGCAGAGGCCTCACAACCAGCATGTCCCCCTCCTACAACAATAATATCATATTCAAAATCCATAAACGAAACCTAAAACAAATCACCTAATTAAAACAATTGGCAATAAAGCCTAAGCGCCTTATCCTCTTCTTCCCTCATCAAGTTCTTCTCTTCTTCCGTATAATCAGGAAACCCCATTAAATGCAATGCTCCATGAATAATAACACGAAGCAATTCCTCAAAAAAGGAAACACCAAACCTTTCTGAATTGTTTTGGACAATAGGAATACCTATTAAAACATCGCCTGAAATTTTCAGACGAATAGTATAATCGAAAGTAATAATATCAGTTGGATAATCATGACCGAGAAATTCCCGGTTAATGGAATGAATGTAAATATCTGAAGAAAATAAATACTCAATGCGGCCTACACTAAACCCTTTACTTTCAGCAACTTGAAATATCCAATGCTTAACATTTTCAACATTTGGCAGGGGATTGGTGGAAAGATCGTATGTAGAGAAGGAAATAGCCAAGTTAATTACGTTAAACTGAACGAGATTTTAACTTCATTTCCCTTTTCATTAAATTCAACTTCATCGGCAAGATGTTTCATAAGAAAAATCCCACGCCCATGAGTTTTTTCAATATTTTCAGGCTTGGTAGGATCAGGTAAATCCTGATGATTAAAACCGGGTCCGTTATCAGAGATTATAAATTGAATTTCCTTGTCGGTCACTTCATATTTCAAAACA
>JBNJFN010000144.1:0-7644 GCA_051746885.1 Bacteroidota bacterium
GGTACCATGAACACAGCCGACCGAAGCATTGCCCTGATCGATACGGCGCTGCGCAGACGGTTTGAGTTTAAAGAGATCATGCCTGATTCCACGCTACTTTCAGAAGACCTGGAGGGCGTCAATTTACAGCAACTTCTCGATGCAATAAACAGACGCATTGAATACCTGTTCGATCGGGATCACACCATCGGACATTCATATCTGCTTAAGGTAGCTTCCCTTGCGGATCTTTGTGAAGTGTTTGCCCGTAAGATTATACCTTTGCTGCAAGAGTATTTTTACAACGACTGGGAGAAGATCAGATTGGTACTGGGAGATAACCGGATGAAACAACAGGATTTAGATGACGGGCAAATCAGACCATTTCTTATTAGGAAGGAAGGTTTCAGTGCTTCTGAGCTTTTCGGTCAGGATTTATTGGATGAATGGAATGGAAAAGAAGCCTACGAGATGCATCCGGATTTATTGAACAACAATTTTTCTGCCGCTGATTTCAGGAAAATCTACCAACCCGAATGAGAAGAAAAAGCAATCATATTGTAGTTAGGGAAACGGAATGGATCTACAACGCTAACAAAGTCAATGACCCCGATAAAAGAACCATACCTTCTGAGGATTTCAAATCTTTACGGGGTTTTATACTTGATAACGGTGATCAAGCTGATGCAGCTCTGAGTTTGTTTCGCAGGCAGGGTAAAGAAGTCATCCGTTTTAACAATTATGTTGGAGTCATTGAAATCAAAACAGGGTTCACCATTGAAGTGCTTCCCAAAATATACAGCATAGCCGACGTCAATGAACAAAGGAGAATCTTTCTCGGGATGCTTCGTTATTTAAAAAATTCTCCTTTCCGTACAATCAGCGAGGCGCATCTGAGAACCCAGCGTTTTCCCGTACTTGAAATTTTCATTTCTACCTTCCTGGCTGAAATCGATATATTATTTAAGAAAGGACTCAAACGTGCCTATAAGGAAAAGGAGGAAAATCTGGAATGTGCAAAAGGAAGAATTGATTTTTCCAGGCAGATCAGTCACAACATTGTTCACAAAGAAAGATTCTATGTGCATTATGATGAATTTTCATTAGATATTCCCCAAAACAGGATATTGAAAAATACCTTTCATTATTTGTTGTACCGAAGCCGGGTCTATGAAAATAAGAGACGATTGAATCAGTATCTTCAGATCTGGTACAGCATTCCTTATTCGAATAATTTAGAATCGGACCTGCAAAGAATTGACGGCCACAGCCGCTTATATTCACATTACGACAGACCCCTGCAATGGGCCAGGGTGTTTCTCGTCGGAGAATCTTTCACCAACTTCAGGGGAAAAAGTATTAATACTGCTCTACTTTTCCCTATGGAAAAGATTTTTGAAGATTATGTGACTGCTATGTTCCGTAAATATTTTCCGGAAAATGGCTTGACCATCCGCACCCAGGATAAGCGCAAACACCTTGTGGATAGTCATAATGGCAAACCCAAATTCCGGCTTGTTCCTGATATTGTCATAGAAAAAGATTCTCACCCGGTAGCTGTATTGGATACCAAATGGAAAGCCATTAACCAGGATCAGCCTGAAAAAAATTACTGTATTTCTCAAGGTGACTTGTACCAGTTATTCGCCTATGGTAGCAAGTATGAAGGAAATCCGAAATTGTTTTTGGTCTATCCGGCAAGTGAAACATTCAATATTTCTCTTGAGCCTTTTTATTATACTATGAATGAGCTAAATTTACGAGCGGTTCCTTTTTGGTTATCCCGTAAACAAGATGATCTAAAAAGATTCTTTAGATTTATGGAAGCAACGATTAGAGATTAAAAAATTCCCTTAAAATGAATTATATATTGATAATGTATTTCTAAATGAATAATATTCTCAAAGTTTTATATTTTAAAGTACCATTAATTCTCTATTTATTTACTTTCAACCGAATATCATGATCAAAATACCTGATTTTTATAATTTTAGGAATGGCGAATTTGTCAAGTTCACCGAATTTTCTATTTCCAATTTGGATGATATATTTACAGACATTAAAGATAAAGATCTACTTGAAGACATAAACGAATTGGGCATCGGCTTTTATTATAACAAGCTGGTAGAATCAAACCACCGGTTCAATAAATTGTTCCTCGAGAGAAACAAAAAAATGCCCCCGTCTTTTTCCTACCAGTAGTTTTACAATGCTGTAGAAAGGAGCGAATTGACTTTAAAGCCGTTTCTGCCTACCCATTGCAACCTGAATGATTCCACCATTCTCAATGAAGGATTGGCCCGCTTAAAAAGAAAACCCCGGATCCGGGAGAAATGCATACAGATGGAGACTGCCTTGATATGTGAATGATGTAACTATTATTTACAGTTATGTAATATTTCACTGTTAAAATAAGCCTACCTTTACTTAGAGAAATATTAATGTTTTTAAACAATTAAATACGTCTATTATGAATACATTAAGAATGAGTTTACTCGTAGTTTTGAGTTCAGCCTTTATTTTTACAGGTTGTGCTTCATGGAACAAAACACAAAAAGGAGCGGCTGTTGGAACTACAGCTGGTGGGGCTGCAGGTGCAGTAATTGGCAGGACTTCAGGCAACACAGCCCTTGGGGCAATTATTGGGGCAGCTGCTGGTGGAGCAACTGGTGCTGTAATTGGCCGACAAATGGATAAACAGGCTGAAGATCTCGCAAAAAAAATGCCCGACGCAAAAGTTGAACGCGTAGGCGAGGGCATTGTGGTCGAATTCAGCAGCAATATTTTGTTTGCTTTCGATAAATCGAACCTGTCAGAAGACGCTAAAACAAACCTGGATAAACTGGTTGTTGTATTGAATAGTTATCCTGATACAGACATTGAAGTTCAGGGACATACCGACAGTAAAGGGAGTGAAACGTATAACCAGACCTTATCAGAACAACGGGCCGGAACCGTTTCCGTTTACTTGTCAGGTGAAGGAATTGCATATAACCGTTTAACCATTAAAGGTTTTGGCGAAACATTACCCAAATATGAAAATGAAACAGCGGAAGGCCGTACCCAAAACCGAAGGGTTGAATTTTTAATTGCTGCCAATGAAAAAATGAAAGCTGAAGCTGAAAAAGAAGCATCGAATTAATTTCTATAACTTTATAAATGTTTTAATAATGAAAACAAAACTATTTTCTTTGATTTTAATTTTTTCACTTTCAGCTTCCCTTGCATTTACCCAGGAGCCTGCTGATTCAAAAACTTCCTTTGCGATTCTCGGTGGCGTTAATTTACAAAATTTGAACGGAAAGGACATGAACGGCAACAAACTAGAAAATGACATGCTCATCGGTTTTCATGCAGGGTTGAATGCCCAGATTCCCGTTGCCCAGGAGTTTTATTTTCAGCCGGGGTTGATGTTCAGTATGAAAGGAGCAGAAAACACAGAGGGTGAATTATCAGGCACATACAGTCTGTCGTACATTGAACTGCCACTGAATTTCGTTTATAAAGCCCTGGTTGGCAACGGATATTTTTCGCTCGGGCTTGGGCCTTACGTAGCTTATGGAATTGGGGGCACAGTATCTTACGAAAGTGAAGACGCATCGGTTGAAACGGATATTGAATTTACAAACGTAGTGGAATCCGGTGACCCATATACCACAGTATATATAAAACCGTTTGATGCCGGAGCCAACCTCTTTTTTGGTTACGAATTGCAGGCCGGTCTGTTTTTGCAACTGAATACGCAACTCGGGTTGCTCGATATCTACCCTGAAGACAACCGGATTACCGGTGATAATAAATCATTACTTAAAAATACAGGTTACGGCCTTTCGCTTGGATACCGGTTTTAGTACAATATATTTCAAATTCACAAAAAAAGCTGTCGTTGTTTTTCAACGACAGCTTTTTTTAATTTAAATGAATTCTGCTTTGACTCTTTAATTTCCAAAGCTTTTAGAAAATCCTTCTCCCCTGTAAAAGCTTAATTATTATTGCAATAACTGCAATTACCAATACAACGTGTATTATCCCACCTGCATTATACCCAATAAATCCGATTGCCCATGCAATAATGAGGATTGCTGCGATGATATAAAGTAAATTTCCCATGACCTTAATTTTTATGTTTTATAAACTATCCAGAACTCCAAATTCTTTTAGCAGCCAAATCACAAGAATGATTATTACAACAGCATTCAGAATTCCTTTAATTGTTCTTTGCATGGGAATGAAACTATTCACCAGCCAAAGTATCACCCCAACAACTAGAATGACAAGAAGGATTGTTAATATGGACATAATAATAAATTTAATTTGTTTATACTTCTACTAAACAAAGATAAGGATCAATTCGTTAAAAAAATTACATCATTTTATAAAAGAGTTACATCATTCACAGTTTTATAGTAAACGCATTACTTTAGTATGCTTGACCTTGCTGAAATTCCAAAACGAATCAGGCTGATTTGTCTGTTAAAATGGATATTGTAATAATCCTGACCATAGTAGTACTGGATAAAAATGTTCGCATGCGTTAGAAATGTAGGCGTGAAAGGAAAATACCACCCTCGATCCAGTTTGTTGAAAAATTTCCTGTAAGCGTATTCACTAATGCTTAACATGAAGTATGGTGAAATATCACCCTCAAATATCAATGGTTCCAAATTCCCGATTCCACTCCCAAACAGTATGTAGCTGGGATCATGAAACATATTAAAAGTTGATATTGTAATTTGCCTGAATTGGTTTGATAGGCGGGCCACGCTGCTGTATTGGAGCCTGTATGATATTTCGGTACCATTCTTAGCCCCGTTTGTCATCTTCCAGTCAATGGAATTTTTGTAAAATCAACTCAAAACCATAAAAATTCAGCATATTTTTTATATTTTTCTCCTTGTTTTGATTCCTTTAAAACCATTTAGCCATGAGTAAAAAAACTAACCATTCCAGGATTTCCAGACGGGTGTTTTTAAAGAATTCCGCTACAGCGGCCGCTGGCCTCACCATGTTACCCTCTCACGTGGTTGGGGGTTTAACAAATATGAAACCGGACGATAAGCTGAAAACCACCAAATGTTCTGATCAGGAAAGCAGGATCTATTTTGAAAAAGGTTCGGAGAAGGAAGCACTAACTGTTGAAGACATTCGGGAAGGATTGTATTCGGCTTTCGATCAATTGGGCACAAAGAAAAAGGTGTTGGCCATACCTCCCGATTATACCCGCTTGCATTCAGAAGGCGGGTTGATCACGCAGCTTACCCATGATTATTTTGAAGACCGGTTAACCGACATATTGCCTGCCTTAGGTACTCACGCCCCGATGACTGACGAACAGATCAATAAAATGTACGGCAATGTACCTAAGGATATTTTCCATGTGCACGACTGGCGCAATGACATTGTTAACGTGGGCGAAGTGCCCGGTGAATACCTTAATAAAATCTCCGAAGGAAAAGTTGATTATCCCTGGCCCGCCCAGGTAAATAAAAGGCTGGTTGAAGGAAATCACGACCTAATACTTTCGATTGGACAGGTAGTACCTCATGAGGTAACAGGAATGGCCAATTTTAACAAAAATATCTTTGTGGGTACCGGCGGCAGTGAAGGCATCAACAAAAGCCATTTCCTGGGAGCTGTCTATGGCATGGAAAGGATGATGGGACGGGCGAAAACACCGGTAAGGGATGTGCTGAACTATGCTTCCCGGAATTTCACAAATCATTTGCCCATCGTTTATGTACTCACCGTAATGGGTAGAGCCAGCAACGGTGAGATGGTGATGCGGGGGTTGTATATCGGCAACGACATGAAGTGTTTTGAGAAAGCCGCCGAACTATCGATCAATGTAAATTTCACCATGCTGGAAAAACCGTTGGAGAAAGTAGTGGTATACCTGGATCCGGAGGAATATGAAAGCACATGGCTGGGGAATAAAAGCATCTATAGAACACGAATGGCCATTGCCGATGGAGGAGAGCTCATCGTTCTGGCCCCGGGTGTCAAAAAATTCGGGGAAGACCCGACCAATGACAAACTAATCAGAAAATACGGATATGTAGGAACTCCCCGTACACTGGAGCTAACAAAAAAGAACAAAGATCTGCAGGATAATTTGAGCGTAGCTGCTCATCTGATACACGGGTCTTCTGAAAACCGTTTTTCCATTACCTTCTGCCCCGGTAAGCTGTCCAAAGAGGAAATCGAATCGGTCAATTTCCAGTATGCCGATTTAGATGCCATGATGGAGAAGTATCCGCCACAACGTATGAAAGAGGGGTATAACGAGATGCCTGACGGTGAACAGGTCTATTACATCTCCAATCCCGGTGCCGGCTTGTGGGCATGGAAAGAAAAATTTTAAGGGATTATTGTGTAAATCAGTATTGTTGATTACGGTATTGATGGTGGGTATCAATCTGCCTTCCATAGGACAGAACCAAAGTCCGGAAATAGGTTTGAAAGGAGGTTTGAATGTTTCTAATTTTTATGTGGATGAAGTGGGTGACAAGAATCCCCGATATGGTATCCATTTAGGTCTTAGGGCAAAAATGCCGGTAACGGATTTTCTGGCCATTCAACCTGAATTCTTATATAGTACCAGGGGCGCTAACTACGATTATTCCATTTTGGGATATGACTGGGAGACACAACTTAATATGAGTTATTTGGATATCCCGGTGATGGGAGTTATTGACTTAAGTAATTATGTGAGTGTTCAAGGTGGTGTGTACGGTTCATCTTTAATGGGGGTGAATGCAACCACTGAAGGGGATACCGGAGGTGGTTATGAGGAATTGGAAAAGGATAATTTTCAGAATTTTGATTACGGCCTGGCAGCCGGTATAGGTTTTAATATTAGCCCCATAACCCTTGAACTTCGATATAATTATGGACTTCAGGGTATTGGAAAAGAAGGTTGGGCAGAGGAAGTTTTGGGCAACCCCAAAAACTCGGCATTGCAGTTATCAGCGGGTTTTGCTTTTTAATAATAAACCCTCTCCTTGAGTTTGAGAAACTTTTTTAAACCTAATTGGTTTCATCAAATAAAACCATGGGCTGGAAAACCCCAAAAATCTGGATGATAAAAAGGATAAAGGTGTATTAATAAACGGGGCAATTCTCAATACATTACATGGGTTTTACTGGTCGGATTTTGATTTCTGAACAGGAGTAAAAAGATACATTTTACCCGTAATGTCCGATTTTTACAATACATGATAGGTATTTAGTCGTATATTGAGGCCCATATTCATTTATCCACTTCATCATGGAACGAAAAGCATTACTTATATCCGGATTTATGGGTTCATGTCTGCTTGTTTTGGTTATTGGTATATCTCTGATTATTCTTCCGGGAAAGGGTCTTGCTCAAAGTACGGCAAAGGAGGTCTACCGTGAGGATTTTGAAGATGGACAGGCACAGGGCTGGGATCTGGAACAACCCTGGGTAGTGGATGGAGGTATGCTCAATGGCCGGGGACATACCTGGGCCATCTATAATGCGGGAGGGTGGACCTCTGCACAAATTACTCTAAGGCTTCAGACCAATGGCATGCATGTCAATATAGGATACAGCGACGTTGGGCGTTATGCCATAAGTTTCCGGGAGGAAAATAACCGTCTTTTCCTTTCCCTTTTCAAGCAACTCTGGCCGGACACATTTTA
>JBNJFN010000145.1:0-7438 GCA_051746885.1 Bacteroidota bacterium
TGTCTCCGGCTTTTGACGAATGGCTACTAAATGAGCATTTAATGAGGCACTTTCCTTTCACTCATTCTCGCATTCCCGCATTCGCTCATTCATGCATTCTCTCATTCCACAGAGGTCATCACCAGCTTGCCGTGTTTGATGCCTTTCATGCCGATGAGTTTGTCGGCCAGGTCGACGAGATCACTGGCTTTACCTTTTACGGCAATGGTTTCGAGACAATTGTCGTGGTTCAGATGGATGTGTTGTACAGAGAGCACCTGATGGTGGTATTCGTGCTGGATTTTTGTAGACTGATTGGACAGATCGCGTTTGTGATGATCGAAGAGCAGGGTAATGGTACCAGCCACCGCTTCATTTTCCTTCCACTGATCTTCAATCTGGTGTTCCTTGATCAAATACCGTATGGCTTGTGAGCGGTTGGGAAACTGGTGTTTTTCAACCAGTTTATCCAACTGGCCCAGCACTTCTTCCTCAAGGGATACTCCGAATCGTTTGATGGCCATAATCTATGATTTTAAATTAGTGAGGGTATGATTTCTGAATTAAATGATCAAAAGCAGATCAAGCATTCAATATATTCCATTTTTACTGATAATTCAGACCAGTTAAGAATTTTTTCTATTCAAAGGGATACTTCAGCTTAATCTCTTCGCGGATACAGTCAAGGGTTTCCATATTTTTAAGGCTGCTGCTGTACGTAACGATATTACTTTCTTTTGCATTTTTTCTGATAAGCTCATTCATCTCTTCGATTTCATAGTGGTATCCGATGGAATCCCTGGTATCTCTGTAACTGATCTCTTTATGAGGTGTCGTAAGGGTGGCATTTCTGGCTTTCCAGAAACGGGGCAGGCAGATCCTTCCCTTGGTGCCGTATATATGGGCATCATGGGCAGTTTGGTTTTTTGTTGAACAAACCAGTTGAGCGAGTGCATTGTTATTGTAATTCAGATGCATGACCGTAGTTTCGTCCACCTGGGTTTCTCCGAACAGAGCCATGGCCTGGATATTCTGTATCTCATCATCAATCATATGGTTGGCCAATGCAACGGGATATATTCCGAGGTCTAGCAGACCGCCCCCGGCAAGATGAGGATTGTTGATCCGGTGTTCGGGAGGAAAATCCATAAAAACCCCAAAGTCTGCCTGGATCAGTGTAATTTCTCCAATCTCTCCTGAGCTGATCCATTTTTTTGCCTCAGCAACCGCCGGAAGCAAATAGGTCCACATGGCCTCCATGAAAAGGACATCGTTTTTCCGGGCCTCATCAATCATATCTTTTAGTTGGTCCATGTTTACAGCAGCCGGTTTTTCACAGAGTACGGCTTTTTTGTTCTTTATGGCCGACAAGGTGTTTTCATAATGGAGATTGTGCGGGGTGGCAATGTAAACGGCATCTATCTCCTCATCTTCCATTAGCTTGTCATAGCCTTCGTAGGCTTTTTCGATTCCGTATTCGTCTGCAAAGGATTCTGCTTTCTTTTTCGATCTGCTGGCTATCGCCGTAATCCGGCCTTCATTCACATAGGCGTAATCTTTAACAAATTGAGTGGCGATATAACCTGCTCCTATAATACCCCAGTTCGGTCCATTCATAATGTATAGTATTTTAAATTTACGATTGTTTATAAAATAAGACAAATTATAGCAAAAGACCAAATTACAAATTTCAGATCAGGAACAAACTTTAATTGCTTTTTCTTCACTCTGAGCATAAAAAAAAGGCTGTCAATGAATCCATGACAGCCTTATGTTTTGGTTTGAACTGTTTTTAATTTCGGTTGAAATTGTCCTTTCCACGTGAATCCTCTCTTGGTCTGGCTTTTTTGACAACAATATTGCTGTTGTCGTATTCACATCCGTCGAGTTCTTTGATAGCGTCCAGAGCTTCCTGATCGTTTTCCATTTCTACGAAGCCAAATCGTTTGGAATTTCCCGTAAGCTTATCGTAGATAACTTTAGCGGATTCCACGTTTCCGTATTCTTCAAATAATTCCTGTAAGTCATCGCCCGTTGTGGCTGAACTTAACTTTGCAATGAAAATGTTCATAATAAATAAATAATGATAAAAAATTAGACATAAGTTATAGAAATTGCAGGTAAGCGGATCTTAAATAGAAGCACAACCAGAAGATCTATATAGGCAGCAAAACTATACTTTTTTGGAGAGAAACAACCATAAATGATGTTTTTTTCATAAAAAAAATGAGAAGACTTTGTTGGTCAGAGCTATGTTTGGGTTATTCAGGTTGCATTGCTGGCTGTTACGGTTGGTATAAATACCAATAAATAAATCATCTTCGGGCACATAATGGGTGATAGTGGAAAAACCCATGGTACATCCCGGATGACAAATGACTTTTCTACCGTTCTTCTTATGTATAAACCATCCGTAACCGGTATTGGCAAGTTCACCATTCTTCAGTTTATAAGGTGTCAATGCTTTATCCAGCAGATTTTTGTCAATTATTTTTCCTTTGATTATCTGTTTGTAAAACTGATACAGATCTTTGAGCCTGGAATTGAGTGAACCGGCTGAAAAAGCATACACATTGGGAAGGTAATATGCCTGATACGGCCTGCTGGATTCTTTGGAAGGATCATTTACATAGTAATGGCCACCTGCATATTGGGAATTGCAGGTGTTTTCAGGATCCCGGAATGTAGTGTGATTCAGGTTTAAAGGTTCAATAATGTTGTTTTTAATATAAGTAAAATAGCTGACACCGGATACCTTTTCAATGATCAGTCCCAGGAAATAGTAGTCACCATTGCTGTATTCCCATTCCGACCCGGGCTGTGAGCTTGTATACTTATTTTTTAAATGTTTCCGCACGCATTGCCTGTCAATGTTCTGGAAATAATTCGCTTTTGAAAAGCCCTGGTCGAAATGCCCATCGATAATTTTATCCATAAAATGAATGGCATAATCAGGAATACCGGCAGTATGCGAGAGCAGATGTTTTATCTTTATTTCCCTGCTGTTGGGAAAACCTGGATAAAATTCAGAAAGGGGATCGTTCAGGGAGAGCTTCCCTTCTTCAATCAGATTGAGTATGCCCACGGCAGTGAATAGCTTGGTAACCGAGCCAGTTTCAAATATCAGGTTTTTCTTCAGAGGAATTTGTTTTTCAAAATGGGATACACCGTAAGCATTGTGATATAGGGGTTTATCATTTTGAATGACCAGTATTTCCAAGCCAGGCAGGGAATCCTGGTAATTTTCATGAATAAATGCATCCAGGGAATCCTTTTCCCCGGATGAAATACTATATACGGAATCCTCCTGAGAAATTGTTTTTTCCGAATATCCGGGATTCCGTAAACTTAAAAAAGGAAGGCCAATTATAAGAATTAGCAAGATGGCTTTCATTCTTCCTGCCCCTGGGATTTATAACTTTCGAGATCTGTTTTTAAAGCTGCCCGGTCTTTTTTCCTGATTGACCTTAACTTAATCGAATGGCTGTTGTTCTGATCTTTTATTTCAATCTCGTCTTTGGTATCGTCGAATTCAATCTGGGTTACCTGAGTAAGGTCAAATTCTTTGATTTTGAGAGCTGTGGAATTGATCTTTAACCTATTGTCCGTTATAATGGCATAAGGCACAAACAATCCCCACAACCCCAGAAGCATTACTAGTAAGGCTATCAGGAATTTGATGCCATCATATAGCCAGAGAAAGTTCTGAAGCCGGAATGTATCAATTACTACAATAAGTCCTACGAGAAGAAGGATCGTGTAAATATCTGTAGTTCTGTTGTATTTTCTTTCCATAATTCATTTTTTGTTTAAAGGGTTAGCAATTCAAATCTTTATTTATATTTACTAAGATAATATAAATCTTCAGAACCCCCAAAGGTAGGGAGCAATTAACAAACAAAAAAACATATTTTTTTGTTTGATTAAAAAAGGAAAATTATTGTTCTGAAGGTCAGATTATGTATTTTTTGCGCGGATAATTTCATGCATTTGCAATATAAAGTGATTATGCTTTCAGGATGGTGTGGAGTATATTTGTCCCATCTAATTTAAAGATTAATTTATGTTTCAGTTAAGAAAGATAGTCGTTCTTTTTGCTGTATTGCTCATCCCATCTATTGCAGATGCACAGGCATCCTTTTTGGACTCAACAGACAGGGCAGTTTTGACAAATACCGGAGTTACCTCTGCGTTTTTCTTCGCCACCGCTTTTACCATGGATGAGGCGTTCAGGGACATTGCGGTTTCCGGACAGAATGATTTAATGGATAAGTACACCCATGCTGCCAATTATATGGGAAACAAAAAAGTAGTTCTGCCGCTTAATGCATTGGTTTATGCCGGTGGACTTGTTTCTGGCGATAAGGACTTACAGCAAACTTCATTTAATGCTTTTAAAAGTATTATGGTTTCGGCTGGGATTACCATTTCTTTAAAGTATATGACCGGTCGCAGCAGGCCTTATACCAATGAAGGAGCATATGCATTCGATCCGTTTCCCAAAGACCAACATGCCTTCAGGGCCTTGCCTTCGGGCCATGCTACACTGGCTTTTGCCTTTTTAACACCTTTTGCCGAACAGTATTCAAGGTGGCTTTATGCAATACCTTTTTCAGTGGGATTAAGCCGTATCTATAAGGACCAACACTGGACTTCCGATGTGGTGTTGGGGTCAGCCATAGGCTTTCTCACCGGTTATTTTTTTCAGACCAAAAACCGGAATATCGAGGTTTCTTTAAATGGCATTGTGATAAAGTTTTGAAGAGAGAACGATTAAAAAGCCCTGATGTCACATCAGGGCTTTTAAGTAAACCGGAGAAAGGATTTTAAGTTTTAAATCCTTGTTTAATTCAACATACGTTACAAATATGAATAAAAGCAGGCAGAATACCATATCATTTTTGATTATTTTTGATGACTCCATTGTTTTTTCCGGGGATTAAGTGTAGTCTGCGCACTGTCATTTTCAGCTACTAAAAGGAGAGAAGGGGATAATTCGGTTTGCCACTTTCCGGTTGAATCCACTGCAAACCTGAACCATAAAAGCTTCAATGGGGGCCTTGGCATCTTACACAATTTTTTTGAAAAGTTTGAACCGGTCCTGGCTTGAGGGTTTTTAACGAAGTGTTGAAATACCCGGTTAATGCCACAGATAGAAAGGCTATACCTCATGTAATGCGTAGATTCCGGAATAACTTCATGTTTGGCTTTATTTTGTATTGTTTTTTTGGTCAGCCATCAATTAAACGAATAACGCACAGAAACTCCTGCGAAATAATTTCTGGGTTCTGCCGGATAGTAATATCGCGGCGCTTCTCCTCCGTATGATGGCGCATTAATAAGTATCATGGATGCGTAATGGTTGTCGGAAATATTGTTTATTCCTCCATACACATCAATCCACCAGTTGGAAGCCAATGAGCGCCTGAATCCCATTTTGAGATTAAGTCTGTCATAAGGATCAGAAGAGAGGTTGTTGGCATCGTTCATGAGCATCTTATCCGCCATGAGCCAATGGACTTCCAGGTAGCTACCGTAAGGCAGATCAGCTTCAAGTTCAAATGATAGCTTATTTTGGGGTACTCCCGGGAGGTAATTGCCGGAGTAATCGTTTCCTTCGTCAGTGAAGTTTGTAAATCTATAATTGGCATGGGTATAGTTGATGTTTACTGTGCTGGAAATAAGAGAGCTTTTGAGCCACCGGATTCTGCTCATGGCTTCTATACCATTGTGAAGCGTTTCCCCGGCATTGATCTTATAAAATTCGTCTTCAGCCGGTCGTTTGGTGACCAGGAGGTCGTTCACTGCAATCGAGTAGGCCGAAGATTTAAAAAATAATCTGTTATTCCAGTATCTCCCCCTTATGCCTACCTCCCTGTTCCACCCGGTTTCAGGCTTTATGCTTCCATCGACAAAGCCCCTTGCGTTTAGCGTTTCTTCATAGGAGGGGGCTGAAAAGCCATGACTTAAAGACCCGAATAACATTAATTTGTCTGAGAATTTATAGGTTAACGAAAAACGGGGGGATAGAACCCACTGATAATTTTTTTTGTCTGAATAGTCAATCTCATCATCAAAGAGATCCTGATAGCTGTAGCTGGTTTTATTGAGGTTGATACCCGTGTGGATTCCTAATTTTCCATATTGAGCCTCTACCGTTTCAAAGAGGTTTTGCTGAAGCCTTATCTGGTGGTTTTTATTCAGCAATTCTCCCTGGTTTCCTTCTTCCAGGGTTTCATATATCTTCCAGTTGTATGACTCCCGGAAATATTCATATCCTGTTTGGGCTGTTAGCTGCCACTGACCCAAGGCACCCTTCCATCCAAATAATGTTCTTCCTCCTGCTGTTAGGGTCTGGTCATCAAGTATATTAAAAGGCCTGGTCTCATTACCGTTGTAATGTTTAAAAAATACACTGGTTTCGTTATGGAAATTTTCATTTAGATCCATGTTGAATGACAATCCATTAAGTATTTTACGGTAGCTTTCGTTTCCGTTGACCGATTTCCAGTTTTCAGCTGCTTGTCCGGGATTGTTCTGAAAAGTTTCCTTATTGATCGAGCTGGGTATATATGCTTTTAGGTCATGAAAACGCCCCAGGTAGGTCACATTAATGTTTTCTGTTATCTGATGCCTGAAAATTCCGGTTAAGGCATCTTTTTTATAGTTGTCATTTTCCCTGAATCCTTTGTCAGTGAGTTTATTATAAGCAAGCTTTAAACCGGTATGTTCGTTTTTCCAGGTCAATTGGGTAGAATTCTTCAGCATATTGAAAGATCCCATGGTAGTTTCCTGTTTTACCGAGGTTCCTGTGGTTGAAGGCAGCCCAACTCTGTATAATATTGTACCCCCTAATGGAGCTCCATATACAGTAGAAGAGGGGCCTTTCATTACGGTGATGCGGTCTACCATATCCAAATCGAGGTCTTCAAGGTTGGTTTCACCGATGCCTGAAGTTATGGGAATGGCATTCAGATATGCTTTGATCTTGGTGGTGGTATACATGCTTCTTGATCCTATCCCGCGCATGGTGATCCGGTTGGTATTTCTGGCTCCGCTATGCATATATATACCCGGGACACTATTCAGGACCGGAACCGGAGAAGTAGCTGAGAGCTTTCTTAACTGTTTGGCACTGATATAATCGAGGGCCCCGGATGAGTTAAATGCTTTTTGGGGCGTATTGTACCCCTGGATAACCACATCAGCCATTTCAATATTCCGGGTTTTCATATTGATTAAAAGAAGGGTATCTGTATCAGAAATAAAAACCTTTTGGGTTTGATATCCCAGCCGCCTGAAAGTTATGGTATCGGATATTGCGGACCGGGGGAGGGAAAAACGACCGTTCGTATTGGTTATTGTTACTAGTTTCCCGCTTTGAATGATCTCCACCTTTTCCAAAGGAAGATTGTTTTCCGAATCATATACTTTTCCTTTGATCTGCGCATGAAGTGGA
>JBNJFN010000146.1:0-7359 GCA_051746885.1 Bacteroidota bacterium
CAACATTGGGAAAACGCTCGTCATGGAATATTTTCTGCGTATCCAGGAACGCTCCATCCTTATGCCAGTAAGGATTTTCTTCCGACTGACCAAATGACAACAGTGGTGAGGTAAGAGCTAACAGACATATCAGTAACATTAATCTTTTCATGGTTTGATAAATTTTGTAAAGGCTTTGTGCTATTAAACAATTTCTTATTCGGCTGCCACTGCAGAAGTAAAACCTCCCTGAAGACAGAATCCCCGTTATTGCCGACCATGCAGAGCAAACCATGTTCGGTCATCACTGAGCTGCCATACGCTTTAGGATAATCCATTAACAAATATGGGGACAAAAATCCAATAACCAAAATATTCCCATGAACCTTTAAGGATTTGATTTGTTAAATCATTCAACAGTATCGTTTTTACAGCTTTTTATCTACAAGAAAAAATATTATGAATCCCTCAAATTAATTGCTTTATGAGTAAAAAAATGTTTAATACTTCGAACAATGCACTTCACGTAGCATTGCTAATCCTAAGAATAGGATTTGGTGTAATATTTGTACTTCACGGCTGGCCAAAGATCACCGGGGGAGTTGATACCTGGAGCGGTATTGGTGGTGCCATGGGTGTTGTAGGACTTGATTTTGCACCTGCTTTCTGGGGATTCCTGGCTGCCCTTGCAGAATTCGGCGGCGGTCTTTTGCTTATTTTCGGCTTTCTGACCAGGCCTGCTGCTGCCCTTATGTTGATTACCATGTTGGTAGCCGTTCTGATGCACAGTGCGCAAGGCGATGCCCTGACTACAATACTGCATCCGCTTAAAGGGCTTGTGGTATTCATTGCACTACTATACAGCGGCGCCGGGAAATATTCCATAGACAGCAGGTTTGCTGCCGGGAAAGGTTAGTTTCGAAACAAAAAAGAAGGGGGCATGCATGTAACAAAGCACCCTGCCTGTTGGCAGGCAGGCAATAACCAATTTTTCAATGACCCAAACAGTGAAATACAATGTTTGGAATGTGGGTCATTAGAATTTCGAAATTATTTTGTATTTTGGTGCTTATTATTTGCCTGCCTGCCGACGGGCAGGGTACTTTTTTTTATTCAAATACTGAGATTATGAAAACAAACAACCACCTAATTACTTATAGTTTCAATAAGGCTGAGACCGTTTCTGCAAGCAGAACCCTCTCATTTCAAGCAGGGAAAGGGTTTCTTTCCCTATGGGTAGTTACAATTTTAATTTTCCATTCCTTAGCCGTAAATGCCCAGATTATGGATGAGCGAAACATTGTGGCGGAAGGAGCCGATCTTGAGCTGCTGGGTACGGGTTTTGATTTTACAGAGGGTCCGGCCCCTGACGCGCAGGGAAATGTTTATTTTACCGATCAGCCCAACAATGACATACTAAAATGGAATGCTTCCACAGGTGAGGTAACCATCTTTATGGATGAGGCCGGCCGTTCGAACGGGATGTTTTTTGATGATCAGGGCAATCTGGTCACCTGTGCCGACATGAAGAACCAGTTATGGTCCATCAGTGTAGATAGTAAAGAGGTGGAGGTACTTGTGGAAGATTATAACAATAAAAGGCTTAACGGACCCAATGACCTGTGGATTCATCCCGGTGGCGCGATTTATTTTACCGATCCGCTTTATGAGCGGGATTACTGGAAAAGGGATCCGGAGATGCAGCAGGATGGCGAGCACGTCTATTACCTGGGTCCGGAGCGCGACCGCCTCATCAGGGTTGAAGAAGACATAGAGAAGCCCAACGGCATCATCGGAACTCCGGATGGAAATAAGTTGTACGTGGCCGATATTGGAGATGACAAGACCTATGTGTATGATATCAATGAGGATGGTACACTTTCCAACCGAAAGCTGTTTGCTGAAATGGGATCGGATGGAATGACCATTGACCGGGAAGGCAACGTTTATGTTACCGGTGACGGAGTAACTGTTTTTGACAAGACCGGGGAAAAGATCGCC
Organism: Bacteroidota bacterium; assembly: GCA_051746885.1. Classification (GTDB taxonomy): domain Bacteria; phylum Bacteroidota; class Bacteroidia; order Bacteroidales; family UBA12077; genus JAGXLC01. Next base: position 1,981 of record JBNJFN010000146.1, read on the forward strand.
CATATACCTGTGGATAAAGATTGGACTGCCAACGTATGTTTTGGAGGACCTGATCGTGACATGCTTTTCATTACTGCCATGGATTCAGCTTTCGGGCTTGAGATGAATGTACAGGGAGCCTACTGAAGACTTGATATTATTTATAAAACAGAAAATATCCTAATCCAGATAAACTGGAAATCCTAATTTCTAAATCCTAAACAAATCCTAATGTCCAATCCGGCAGCTGCCGGAGATCAAAACATTTTATTCAAATTTAGTTAAAATAGAACCGAAGATTTTCATGAGTGCTCTTTGGATATTGGTTTGTTTTGAAATTTCTTTGTTTGGTCATTTGACATTGTTTAGAACGTTTGTTTGTCGCTACGCTCCAAACAAACCTCACGAATACCTTTAAAAATAATTATTAGATGAGTAATTTAGAAATTACCTGCCTGCCGGCAAGGCAGGGATATTAGAATTTCATTTTCTGCCAAAAAATGCAAGAAAATAAAAAGTAAGGTACTAATATAATTACTCCAAAAACCTGACAAGTTTTGGTCCTTGATCCTCCCTTATAGCTCTTACAATTTTAAACAAAACCCCCATTTGTAGTAACAAGAGTGATGATTTGCCAATAAAAATGCATCGCTCTTTCATTGCTATCGTCTCTTTTTGTTGAAAAGATCAAACCGAACACCCAATGTTCGGATCTGAACAATCGATACTCGGATCTGAATATCGAACTGGTTTACATTGTCTTTTAAAATACTGAATTTAAGTATTTTTTGTACTTTGGAACAAAACTTGACGAAATGAAAAGCAGAACAAAAAAATTGAATATTATGAAACGGATTGGAACAATTATCTTGCTGGTATTAATAGTTTTTGTGGCTTTAGAAGGAAGTGCCCAAAACAAAGCGTATATCACTCAAAAAATTAATGGTGAAGCACCTGAAGTAGATGGAGATTTAAGCGATGCTGCGTGGAAACAAATTGAATGGATGAATGAATTTGTTCAGGTCGAACCCTATGAAGGCAGAAAGCCGACACAGGAAACCAAATTTAAAATGGCCCACAGCAATGAAAATTTGTATATAGCCATAAGGGCTTATGATACGCATCCCGACAGTATAGTCAGAAGGCTTTCACGCCGGGATAACCTGGAAGGTGATCAGGTTGGGGTGCAGATCGACAGCTATAACGACAACCGTACTGCATTCTCTTTCTTCGTAAGTGCTGCAGGAGTCAAAACCGACTGGGTTGTCAGCGACGATGGCATGAACAAGGATTACAACTGGGATCCCATTTGGTATGTGAGTACTGCCATCGACAGCCTGGGCTGGGTTGCTGAGATGAGGATTCCATTCTCACAGCTCAGGTTCAGCCGGAAAGGTGAGGCAGGCTGGGGTCTGCAGATTCAGCGAACAGTCTACCGGAATGACGAGGAACTCATGTGGATGCTCATTCCCCAGGATGCCAGCGGATGGGTTAGCGAATTCGGCGAAATGAAAGGGATGAATGGCATCGAGCCTCAGAAGGAAAAGTCGCTTACCCCGTATGCCGTTACACAACTTGAACGATTTAGTAAAGTGGAGGAAAACCCTTTTAAAACTACGGGCAATAATAAGAATCTGAATGCAGGGCTTAACGGGAAATTTGGCGTTACAAATAATCTTACACTGGATATGGCCATCAATCCCGACTTCGGCCAGGTTGAGGCCGACCCTTCCAAGGTCAACCTCTCTGCCTATGAAACCTATTTTGAAGAAAAAAGACCCTTCTTCATCGAAGGCCAAAGCATTATGAATTTCCGCCTGATGCAACTTGGGGATTTTATGATGGACAATCTCTTTTATTCACGAAGAATCGGTCATTCACCAAGTTATAACCCGCAGACCGAATCCGGAGAATTTGCTCAAACCCCTGATAATACAGATATTCTGGGAGCCCTGAAGCTTACCGGAAAAACCAGGGACGGATGGTCGGTAGGCGTTATGGAAAGCATGACTTCCAGGGAGCAGGCAAAAATAAGCGATGGCACCGATACCCGTTTCGAAACGGTGGAACCCCTGTCGAATTATTTCATGGGTAGAGTGCAGAAAGATTTCAGTGAAGGAAATACCATGTTGGGTGGCATTTTTACTTCGACCAACCGCAGGATCGAATCCGATCACCTCAATTTCATGCACGATCAGGCATATACTGGTGGCATCAATTTCAAGCACCGGTGGTCCGACAGAACCTACCAACTTGCTTTCCGGGGGATTGCCAGTCATGTCAGGGGCAGCCAGGAAGCCATTACCAGAACCCAGCGGTCTTCCGCTCACTATTATCAGCGACCGGATGTGGATCACCTCTCACTGGATTCTTCCAGGAACGCTCTTACCGGTCATGGTGGCAGCCTGATGTTCTTTAAAATGGGCCAAAGTCATTTCAGTTATGGAGCTTTCTTTAATTGGAAATCTCCAGGTCTGGAACTGAATGATATGGGTTATCAAAGAGATGCCGATCATATATCTCAGCTGGCCTTTGCTCAGTATAGAATATGGGAACCTTTTATGATATTCAGAAATTTAAACATAAGCATCAATCAATGGAGGGTTTGGGATTATGGAGGTAATCATTTGTATACAGGAGGAAACATCAATATGAATATGAAGTTTAAAAATCATTGGTCACTGGGTTATGGAATAAACGGGAGTAGTGCTTCCTTTTCCAAAACCGCGTTGAGAGGCGGACCCTATCTGAGAGAACCGGCATCTTATCGTTATTGGCTGCAAGCTGAAACGGATCCGAGGAAAGATCTCAAATTCAGCATGGGAAATAATCAAAGCTGGAGTGAGCACAGCAATTCCCGGAGCAACAACATATATACGGAAATCACCTATAGACCGAACAATACCGTTGACATCTCTCTGAGGCCTTCAGTGACCTTTCAGGAGGATGAGCTTCAGTATGTCGACACCAGGGAGTTCAATTCGCAAAAACGTTATATCATGGCCTCTATTGACCGTACGACACTGAGTATGTCGTTAAGATTGAATTATAGCCTCACTCCGGAACTTTCCCTTCAATATTGGGGCCAGCCATTTGTTGCCACCGGAAATTATTCGGATTTCAAACGCATAACCCGTTATAAGGCTGAAGACTATCAGGATAGATTCCACACCTTTACCGATAACCAGATCACACAGCAGAACGGATTCTTCAAAATCGATGAAACCCGCGACGGCACTACAGACTATACCTTTGGAGCACCGGATTTTAATGTTTTGCAGTTTAAATCCAACCTTGTCGCCCGCTGGGAATATACTCCGGGTTCGACACTGTATCTTGTATGGTCACAAAACAGGGACGGTTTCAACTCACACGGAAATTTCAGGTTCCAAAATGATATCAATGACCTTTTCGGTATCTACCCAAGGAATGTATTTCTGGTGAAGTTTACCTACAGGCTGGGGCTTTGAACAATGATTGGATGAGAGAATGATTGAACAAGATAATTAGAGCCTGTCCATAAAGTCCTCCGTGTCCCTCCGTAATTTCCTTTGTGTTCCTCAGTGGTTAATATTATATATTTGAACCACAGAGTTTCACGGAGAACAAATATGGAGTAACACAGAGGTAATTTATAAGAATATCAAAGGTCTTTTGACTTTATGGACAGACTCTAATTAGAGAATGCCTGCCCGCCGAAACGCAGTGCAGGCGGGATTGGATGATTGGGTCAATTCGATTCAAATATCAATAAACTCAATTCCGTATATACAAGATACAAATCAACTATCAGTAGATTCCATTTAAATAGAGAAAATTTCAATTCAAGACATGTACTATCCAAATGTATTCATAGAGAAAAATTACAATTTCATTGTTTTATGCTTAAAAATTGTCATAGATTTGCGTTCTCTATTAAAGACTAAATTATGAAACTCAACAGACTCTTACAAGGGCTTTTTATTCTTCTGCTCATACAATCATGTGCAACGCAAAAGCTTACAGAAGAAGGAGAAGCTGCTTATCAGGAGGGTGATTATGATTCTGCGCTGGATGCCTGGGAGGAGGTGATTGAAAAAAGTGAGAGTAAGAAAAAAACAGCAGATACTGTTATCTACTATAAGGCAGGACTGGCAGCCAGGGAACTGGAACAATATAAAAAAGCCCGGGAATATCTGGAGACAGCGGAATACATGGAGTTTTCATCTCCCAGGCTATATGCTACACTTGCAGAAATCAATAAAATCGTCGACAATTTATCCAAAGAAATAAATGCTCTGGAAAACTATCATGAAAAATATCCGGATGGAAAAAAAATCGATACCATTACCGTTCGCTTATTTGAAACTTATTTGGAAAGTGAACAATGGAAGAAGACAGTGGATATATGGCCGGAGATTGAAGACCAGGCACAATCCGATGCTGATTTGCTCACCGGCTATCTGACCGTTAATAAAAACCTGGAAAATGATACGTTATGTGACAAACTTGCAGACCAGATTTTAGAGCTGGAATCAGACAATAAAACAGCACTTGAATGGAATGCCAAAAGACATTTCTGGAAGGCTGAAGATATTTATGTAGAAGAAATGAAGGCCTATAAAAATAACAGAACCACAAGCCAGTACGACAGATTACTGAACAAGCTGGATGAAGTCTATCCAACCTTCGAAAAATCACGTGACTATTTCCTGAAATTATACGAACTTGATCCGAAACCCGAATATGCGGAATTTCTGGGAAATATTTATACCCGTCTGGATGAAGAGGAAAAAGCTGAGTATTATTATGAAAAAGCTGAGTAATGGTTTAACCAGATTAACAATATTGGCTTCAGCCTCAGTCTACTTTATAAAAATTTAGAATAAAAGCTGTGACACGGATACATTTGACTAAAGAACAGGTAACAAATTCAATAGAAGGTATAGCTTAACAATTTTTTTATTTGGAGTTTAGGTCTTTGCAATGCTGCTATCACTGGAAAATTGCGTTCTAATAGCAGATACATTCAATAGTTTGTTCTTTTTCTCTGGAGTAAGTTTTATATCTTTATTGCCACTAACCAAGGATTCTAAAGGAATTCCCAGGTATCTGTTCAATAAAACGATCATTCGCAAAGTTAGAGGTCTTTTGCGGTTTAATACTTCGGAGACCCTTGTTTTTCCGCCAAAAAGCGGGGCAATATCGGTTTGACGCAAGTTCATCTGTTCCATTCTAAACTTAATTGCTTCTATTGGGTCCGGCGCTTCCATGGAGTGGTTTTCCTGCTCGTATTTTTCTACAAGCAGAGCCAGCAGTTCGAGCTCTTCCCCTTCAGGGCTATCCGGTTCAATAGATTTGTCACTGCTGTTAATAAGCTTGTAAATCCTTTCACAAGCTTCATTGTACTCTTGTTCGGTT
>JBNJFN010000147.1:0-7354 GCA_051746885.1 Bacteroidota bacterium
TGGCAGGGCATTTGAAGAAATAGCCCCCAATGCCCGTCTCGCTGCAATATTCAATACGTACGAGCTGCGCGATAAGATCGATTACAATTCCAGCAACGAGGAGGTACTGGATGTGCTTCGTGAGGAAACCGAAGATGCAATAGATAATACATTTAATATTCTAAGGACCCGTATTGACCGTTTTGGGGTTGTTCAGCCCAACATCCAGAAGCTTGAAAACACAGGCAGGATTTTGGTGGAATTACCCGGGGTCAAAGATCAGGAAAGGATTAAGGATCTGCTCCAGACTACTGCCAACCTGGAATTCCATGAAGTATATGAAAACCCCCAGGTATATGAATACATGGAACAGGCCAACCAGAAGATCAGGCAGATCACACAGGCCAGGGAAAAATTAGAAGAGGATTCTACCACAGAAGAAAGTATTGAGGAGATCATGGCTCAATCGTCCCAGGAGAAAGATGAAGAGGAGGTTTCGGCTCAGGATACTTCAGAAGAACAGTCGTTGGTGGATCAGATCGAAGAACAGGATACCAGCCAGAGGGATACCAGTGACAGGCAACAACAAATGGAAGAGGAGTACCCGCTCTTCCAGCTTCTTCAGCCCATGGTCAATCCCCAAAACAATCAACTGATGCAGGGGGCTGTAGTGGGGGTAGCCCATTACAGGGATACATCCAAAATCAATGATTATCTCCAAACGGAGCAGGTAAAATCGGTATTTCCAAGGGACATGGAATTTAACTGGGGCGTAAATCCATACCAGGGAGATGAAGAAGGCAACCATTATCCCCTGTATGCTTTGAAATTGACCGGAAGAGACGGGCAGGCACCGCTAACCGGTGACGTGATCTCAAATGCAAGATCACAATTTGGAAGAGATGAGGCAACTGCTGAAGTCTCCATGTCGATGAATTCAGAAGGCGCCAAGACATGGGCCAGAATGACCAAGAACAATGTCAATGAACACATTGCCATTGTACTTGACGATCTGGTTTATTCAGCTCCAAGGGTACAACAGGAGATTCAGGGAGGCCAGTCTCAGATTACCGGAGATTTTAGCGTACAGGAAGCCAAAGACCTGGCAAATGTGCTGAAATCAGGCAAGTTGCCTGCAAAGGCACAAATTATCCAAAGCCAGACCATCGGCCCCTCATTGGGCCAGGAATCCATCAATGCAGGCCTAACCTCATTTTTCATTGCTTTCATTGTGGTCATGCTTTATATGATTTTCTACTACAGCCGAAAAGCCGGATTGGTATCCGACATCGCTCTGCTTGCCAACATGTTCTTCATATTCGGAATTCTGGCATCGCTGGGCGCTGTACTGACGCTGCCGGGAATTGCCGGTATAATTCTTACCATCGGTATGTCAGTGGATGCAAATGTGCTGATATATGACAGAATCCGGGAAGAACTGCGCGCCGGAAAAGGGATCAAACTGGCCGTAAAAGACGGTTACAAAAATGCCTATTCGGCCATCATCGACGCCAACGTCACAACATTCCTAACCGCACTTATTCTTTATATTTTCGGAACCGGCCCCATCAAAGGTTTTGCAACAACCTTGCTGATTGGTATTTTGACATCCCTGTTCACAGCAATTTTCATTACAAGATTGATTTTTGAACATTATCTGGAAAAGAACAAGCCCATCACCTTCGCGACCAGGTTAACAAAGAATGCGTTCCAAAATGTCAATTTCCCCTTTCTATCGAGAAGAAAAATCTTATATGCTGTTTCTTCGGTATTGATACTGATCAGTCTGGTTTCTCTGGCGACAAGAGGCCTGAACGAAGGTGTGGATTTCACCGGTGGACGGGCTTATGTTGTTCGCTTCGATCATACGGTCAATTCAGTGGAAATTCAAGACAACCTTGCAGATGAACTGGGTCAGCCTCCACAAGTGAAAGTATTTGGAGAGGACAATCAAATCAAACTGACCACCCAATATAAAATTGACCAGGAGGGCCAGGAAGTTGATGAGGAAGTGGTTCAGAAGCTTTATGCCGGTTTGCAGCCGTTTATGGAGGAAGAAACTTCCATGGAGGAATTTACCAATGATTACATTCAAAGTGAACTCAAAGTAGGCCCCACGGTTGCTCTTGATATTAGAGTTCAAGCGGTATGGGCAATCGTATTTGCCCTTCTGATCACCTTCCTTTATATATTCGGAAGATTCCGCAACTGGCAGTACGGTCTCGGGGCACTTGCAGCCCTCATTCACGATGTGGTGATCATACTGGGAATTTTCTCACTATTTTATAACATCATGCCGTTCTCGATGGAGGTAGATCAAGCTTTTATTGCGGCCATTCTAACGGTAGTAGGTTACTCCATCAACGACACGGTAGTGGTATACGACCGGGTACGGGAATTTATAGGGCTATATCCCAAGCGAGAACGTTTTACCATCATCAACTCAGCTTTAAACAGTACATTAAGCCGTACTTTCAGTACCTCGCTGTCAACCTTTGTGGTATTGCTGACCATCTTCCTCTTCGGAGGTGAAGTGATACGGGGTTTTGTTTTTGCCTTGCTCGTAGGAGTTATTGTAGGTACCTATTCATCCCTTTTCATCGCTTCGCCGGTTGTATATGATACTGTGCATAAAAAGGTTAAAACCCCGCCCCAAAAGGGTAAAAAGAAAGGAAAACAGCAGGAGACACAGCCACAAAAAGGGAAACAACAACCCAAGAAGCAACCTCAGAAAGCCGGGAAAAAGAATACGGCTAAAAACAAGAAATGATAAGCTTTTGCTATAAAAAAAAGCCCTGAAATTATATCAGGGCTTTTTTTGTAAAAGAAGTTGATATATATTTGCGTTAGTAAGTAAAATATAAAAAACAATTAATACCATGATAATTTTTACCGATCTCTTTATAAGCGGCTCAGAAATATTTATCATTCTTTTTGCTGTATTGCTTTTATTCGGAGCCAATAAACTGCCTGAAATAGCCCGTGGATTGGGCAAAGGTATGAATGAGTTTAAAAAAGCCACCAATGATATCAAGAGTGAATTTAATGAACAAACTCAGGATATCCAAAAAGACATTAAAAGTATAAAGAGCGATCTGCAGGAAAGTACCCGGTTTGATGATATAGCGGATAACTATTTCAAGGATGATGACACTACCGGAGAAGGAGCGACTGATAATGAGCCCAATACAGACACAAGCACTGATCCTGATACACCCGAGGAAGACGTGTATGAGGAACCCCAAGGACCCTATAACAATAAAGAAGAGAACGAAGCAGAATCTATGGGGGATGATCAGGAAGCTGAAGAAGAAGGAACTACGCGACAGGAAGAAGGTACATCAGAAAGCCAAAGGTATCCGACAAATGAGGATCAAGCTGATGAAGGCTCATCAAAAAAGGATTCCTCCTCTGACAAAGAAAATCAATAACAAACAACCTTACGTTCCAAAGTAGAAGCTATAAAACCAACGGGCTAAACCTATAATAATCAAAATAAAGCCTTCCAGCCGGGATATGCGCCATTTGGTCCACATAAAAATGCATACCAAAAGCACCATTCCCACCAACACGAGCATATTGGATTGTACTCCTGGTTCCACGGACAAATCTTTCAATATGGCTGTTAATCCCAAAACACCGAACATATTAAAGATGTCACTGCCCAGGAGATTCCCAACCGATATCCCATGATGTCCTTTGATAGCGGCTGTAAGGGATATAGCCAGTTCAGGGGCAGAAGTACCAAAAGCAACAACCGTTACACCAATAACCCATTCGGATATTCCGAGAACTGTTGCAATTTCTACGGAAGACTCAACGAGAAAATGAGCCCCTCCTACGATCATGCCCAGTCCTAAAAAAAAGAAAACAAAATCATACCAACGCACCGCTCTTCTGTCTGGCGATACTTCTTCAACAGGTTGTTTCTTCAAAAAAAGATAAGCCAGGTATACAATCAGGAGAGAGAACAAAACAAACCCGCCAGTCCTGTTTATAGATAAATCCCATATAAATACAGTCAACAAAACAGTACCAAACAGCAGAAAAGCTCCATCCCGGTATACTGAGGCTTTTTCGGCATTCAGGCTTCGTATCATGGCCGTACCCCCCAGGATAAAACCCAGGTTAAAAATATTGGAGCCTACGATGTTCCCTACTGAAATATCTCCCTTACCCTGAAAGCCGGAAAGAAGTGTTACGCCAAACTCAGGAGCGGATGTGCCAAAAGCCACAACGGTAAGACCGATTATCAAAGTCGGAATACCCAGCCAATGTGCAATAATCACCGCCGAATCAACCAACCAGGAAGAACCTTTAGCCAGAATCACCACACAAGCCACAATAATGATACTGTTTATAAGTATTTCCATGTCTATATTCCTTTTAAAATGGAGTATTGACGGATAAAAGGCATAAATATAATATATAATTTCCTATTTTCTGAATCACATAATAAATAGTGTATAATATGGGAAATGCGCAGGTATTAATTAAATACGTAATTTTACCGGTCGATCTTTCAGAGCTTCATATGTTTTACCATAAGGTGATCCCAATCAGATTTAACATTTTTAAACCGGATGTTGCTCCATCTACTATGAATCTCAAACAAATATCCTATTAAATACCAGATTGTTCATAAAATCCGAATGATTATAGTCAATAAACACCCAATCTTTTTTAATTTTATTCGTTCAAACAAGGATAAAATCATATTATGATACAGGCCAACAACATCAGCAAATCATTTGGTAATTTGCAAGTACTTAAAGGAATAGACATCCGGATAGAGGACGGTGAAATCATTTCAATAGTTGGTCCCAGCGGAGCCGGAAAAACAACATTGCTCCAAATACTGGGTACACTAAGCAGGCCCGAAACGGGAGAGATTATTTATGACGACCGAAAGGTCAATCTTCTAAAAGACAAGCACATTGCAAATTTCCGAAACCAACAAATAGGTTTTGTATTTCAGTTCCATCATCTTTTACCGGAATTTACAGCACTGGAAAACGTTTGCATCCCTGCCTTCATTGGCAGAGTGCCCAAAGCTGAAGCTGAACAAAAGGCCAGTGAGATCCTGAGTTTTCTAAAAATGGAGGACCGCCTCCAACACCATCCCAATGAACTTTCAGGAGGAGAATTGCAAAGAGTGGCTGTAGCAAGAGCCCTGATCAATGATCCTAAGGTTATCCTGGCCGATGAACCTTCAGGCAACCTGGATACCCAAAACAAAGAAGAGCTGCACAATCTCTTTTTCTCATTGAGAGACAAATACAACACTTCCATCGTTATTGTCACCCATGACCATAATCTGGCCGATAAGGCCGACAGAAAACTGGAGATGAAAGACGGTAGGATCTCAAAGTAAGGCCTTAAGTAGATATATACATGAACGATACACCCATTCACCAAACCGACCTGCAAGCATTTCTTGAGGAAAAGTACCACCAATATAACTGCCGGCGTTTCATAGAGACCGATCCGATACAAATCCCCAAAGCATTTGAGGAACCCGAAGATATTGAGATTGCCGCATTTTTTACCGCCACCATTGCCTGGGGACAGCGGAAAACCATTATCAACAATATGCATGAGCTCCTTGGCAGGATGGATTACAGGCCGTATGATTTCATCATGAATGCCGGAAAACCGGATTTTGAACATTTCAGCAATTTCAAACACCGTACCTTTAACGGGGAGGATTGCATTTTCTTTATTCAGTCGCTTAAAAACATTTATCAAAACCACCGGGGCATAAGGCATGTTTTTGAAGAGGCTTACAGGAATAAAGAAAATATTGAATCTGCCCTGACCACCTTTCGGAACGTATTCTTTGAAATTCCTTTCCCAAAAAGGACACAAAAACATGTTGCGGACATTTCCAAAAATGCCTCCGCCAAACGATTGAACATGTTCCTTCGCTGGATGGTCAGAATCGATAAAGAAGGAATCGATTTTGGAATTTGGAAAGGCATTTCTCCCAAAGATCTGTATATACCATTGGATGTGCACAGCGGTAATGTAGCCCGCAAACTGGGACTCCTAACAAGAAAACAGAACGACTGGAAAGCCGTTTTGGAACTCACCGGTAAGTTACGGGAATACGACCCCCACGATCCCGTGAAATACGACTTTGCATTATTCGGGTTGGGAGCATTTGAAAGGTTTTGAAACTTCAATCTGCATTGGTAGACTATAGTGGGGGCAAATATATGAACCCAGAAAAAGCACCAATTCTAATGCACCGCAATCTTATTATCTTTCCGATTCGTATCGGGTATCTTATCGCTTCCCAGCTTTATGGAATCTATTCGTCTTTGGTCATTTATCTCAATTTGCAATTGGTTACGTCCGTCTTTCCATATATCCAGCGGTTCATTGTACATTTTGGTTTTTCCACCGGCAAACTTTACCTCTAAACGAACCGGCACGGGGAGCTTGCCTTTATTTTCAATATTCACGAGCGCACCGGTTTCCGTTTTCTCCACATCCGATATGGCCAGATCGGGAAAACCGAATTCAAAGAACCAGGGTTTCCAGAACCAGCTTAGATCCTTGTCCAGCACATCCTCAAAAGTAAAAAAGAAATCGTAGGGCGTCGGATGTTTTTTGGCCCATCGCTGAATATAGTGTGTTAGGGCTTTGTGAAAATCTTCTTCTCCCAGATATCTCCACAAGAGATAAAAGGCAGCGGCAGGCCGCTGATAGGCATGAAGCCTGTAAGCTGAATAATCGCTGATAATATAGCTTTTCACCATCAATGGTACTTCCCGGAAGTTACCGGCCTCCCTTTCATATTGGCTAACCAACCCGGGGAAGGGATCATAATCTTCAACAAGCACTTTTTCAACCATTCGGGGTAAGAACGTGATCAAGCCCTCATCCATAAAGGCATAATACGATTCATTGGTCATCACATAAAACGGAAAATAATTGTGGCCGATCTCATGGGCCGTGAGATAGACGGTTCCCTGATAATCCCCGACCGCTCCGTCATTGATCATCATGGGAAATTCCATTCCCCCGCTTCCGTTAAAAGCCGTTAGCTCAGGCCAGGGAAAAGAAGCGCCCATGATCTCTTCGGATAATAACCGAATGCTCTCTCGTCCGATCTCAGCCACCTGATCAAAATACGAAGCGCCTTCCTCGTACACTGCACTTACAAATGTTCTTCTTCCGGTTTGAGGATCCACTTCCACGCTGGTTCCATCCCAGATATAACTTTTGCTGGTAGCAAAAGCAAAGTCCGGTACCTCCTCTGCAATAAAACGCCAGGTATGCTCCTTCTTATCTTTCAATACCCTGTCGTTCTCAATATCCTCACTGGTAACCACCGAAACCACCTCATCGGTTTCCCTGGCCTTTTCAA
>JBNJFN010000148.1:0-1553 GCA_051746885.1 Bacteroidota bacterium
GGTTAAGCGCTTTCAAAAAGATTTTATCCCAATAATTTCCCTCACTTCCCTGACGGTTTTGGAAGCACTAGCTCTTGCTTTCTCCCTGCCTTTTTCTGCCACTTTTTTCAGATAGGCATCGTCAGCCTGAATTTCCTTGATTTTTTCCCGGAGCGGATCGGTGAACGCTATGATGTCTTTTGCCAGTTGTTTTTTCATATCCCCATACCGTATCTTACAGGTATTGTATTGCTCCAGGAAGTAGTGATAGGTATCTTCCGTTGAGACGATCTTCATTAATGTAAAGATGTTTTTTATTGGTTCATCCATCTCCTGGTTGTTTTCGGTGGGTCCTGCATCGGTGACGGCTTTCATTACCTTTTTTTGGATCACCTTGGGTTCATCCGAGAGAAAGATGGCATTTCCTTCTGTTTTACCCATCTTGCCTGATCCGTCAAGTCCGGGTACTTTGAGGAGTTCTTCTCCGAAGTTGTAGGCGTCGGGTTCCGGGAAGTATTCCACCCTGTACATATTATTGAATCTCCTGGCAAACCTTCTTGTCATCTCCAGGTGCTGTTCCTGATCCTTTCCCACAGGTACTTTGGAGGCATGGTGTATGATAATGTCAGTGGCCATGAGTACCGGGTAGGTTAATAATCCTGCATTGACGTTGTTGGGTTGCGTTCTTACTTTTTCTTTAAAAGAAGAGGTGCGTTCAAGTTCCCCGACGTATGCGTTCATGTTCAGAAGCAGGTACAGCTCCGGAATCTCAGGTATGTCGCTTTGTATGTAGAGTGTGGCTGTATCGGGATCCATCCCCGCTGCAAGATACTCGGAGAGGATCTGCCTGATATTGCCATGAAGATCTTTCGGGTTTGGATATGTGGTTAGTGAGTGATAATCGGCAATAAAAAAATAACACTGATGCTCATGTTGCATCTTAACAAAGTTTCGAAGGGCGCCGTAATAATTTCCCAGATGTAAATTCCCCGTAGGGCGTATGCCGCTAACTACTTTTTCCATAGGATTGATTAAGAATTTTAATTTGACTAATTTTGCAAAAATATAAAATGTATTTAGAATTGTGCCCCCCGATGGTAAGAACGGTATGAATCATTTTCAATAAACCGGGGCTTTTTCTTAGCTTGAATGGATACACAATTTTATAATCAAACGTTTTACATAATATGTTAACACTGATTAAAATATTTTTCTTCTTTGTAGTTATGGTCTTTGTTGGGGGATTAATTTCAAGATACCTGCTGAAGCGGTTTTTTAAGAATATGCAGCAAAATATTCACAACCAGCATAAGACACAGGAACAGCAAAAGAAAGAAGGCAAAGTTACCATAGAATATGATAAAAAGAGGAAGAGCGGAAAGAAATTCAGAAATGATCAGGGCGATTACGTAGACTATGAAGAAATTGATGAATAGAAAAGGCTGTCCGAAAAGGCACATTAAAAACTTACTTTTCAGACAGCCTCTGTTCTATCATGTAAATATGATTTGTGAACCTTCACCGGCAGCCTTTTCATAAAATTCACCTACCGTGAGAATTTCCAGAACATGGTC
>JBNJFN010000148.1:1653-7348 GCA_051746885.1 Bacteroidota bacterium
TTTTCCATAACGTAATTGATTTAACGATTAAACACAGCTTGTGGGTTTGGGTATTCCTGCAATTTTTGATGCTTTTTTCAGAGGCCCGCCGGGAAATAACTTATAAAATCCTTTTATGTCTGTTATTCCTGACTTGCCCACTTTTCTTATGGTCAGGTTGGCCCCTTCCTCGTACTTCTCACGGAGAAAATTCAGGACCTTGAAATGGTCATCCGTCAGTTCGATGTCTTCTTCTTTTGCAAGTTCTTTTGCAATGTCTTCGTTCCATTGGGTATGATCCTGTAAATACCCTTCCTCACTTACTTCTACAGTGTTTCCTGCTATTGTTTTCTGTGCCATAATGATTTTGTTATTTTGGTTAATAATTATTTATTCCTTGTTGTTTGTATTTTGTTGTTGTGAAAGATTTTTCAAAAACATCATCATAAAGCCTATATTTCGCTTCATTTCGGGAGAACGCATCTCTTTGAAAGTCTTCCAGAGCGAATATTCCTTTACCTGGTCGGTATCCATTTCTTTGTAGGTGTTGACAGCATTGTTCAACGCCTTCAACATCTCCGGGTCGGTCAGATTCTTCATGGTTTCCATGATAACCGGGACGTTGTCCGCAAGTTGCCGGAGATCTTCCCGTGAATAGTTGGTGACCATCTTGTCAAAGATCCTGGTAACTTCCCGGATAAAATCAAAGTATCCCTTTTGTTCCAGCTCATGGAATTTGTGGATCACATCTACGCCTACCTCATTGGCAACGGGGCCGGCGTCTTTGATGAGATCCATCATGCTCTCGAAAGTACTTAGCATTTGGGAGAAATTGTCGATATTCCGCAGAAATCGAAGTGATAAGCACTTCAGGTCATCTACGTTGAGCTCGATGTCCCTTTTGTCAAGTTCTGAGACGGTGCTTTGAAAAGCATCTTTTCCTACTATCGACATATCATCAAGCAGATCCTCAACACTTTCTCTCTTCAGGCGTTGTTCATCTACATGATGAAGCACGAGGTCGAGCTTCCGGTTGATGTCATTTATTTGTGTCTGTAAATCTTGGTTATTTTCAGCCATAATGAGAGTTTTTTTAGGATTTTTTACCTGCCATGGTCATTTCCGACTCTATGGGCAGTTCTTTGCCTTTAAGCAGGATATGCCAGTATATCCAGCGGAACAGCACCTTCCCGTAGTGATTCATTTTCGTATTCTGCAGCAGGCCAAAAGGTCCAACTCCGGGCAGAGGGAATGTTCCCGGCAGAGGTTCCGTATCATAGTTGAAATCAATGATCGAACCCTTGCCAAAACCTGTTTCGATGTAGCAGTTGGAATGTCCGTCGAAATGAGCATTCAGCGGTCTGCCTTCGATGGCGCTGAGCAGGTTTTCATATACCACGTCGGAAGCGAAATGAACAACCGAGCCTGCCTTGGAGGTGGGTATATCCGAGGCATCTCCAAGAACAAAGATATTTTCATGATTTTTAGATCTCAGGGTATACTTGTCGGTGGGTATGAAATTGAGGTCATCACCTATTCCGCTTCTTTCAACCATCTCACTCCCCATGTTGGTCGGTATGATGCTCAATACGTCAAAGGGGATTTCCTGTTCGTCATAGGATCTGATAACCTTCTTGTCATTGTCCACACTTTCCAGATAGAAATCCGGGATAACGTTAATGTTCTTTTCCGTCAACAATTCACCAAGCATCTGGGAGGCCTTGGGTTTGGTAAAAGCACCTGCTAATGGGGTAACAAAACTGATGTCCACTTTATCGCGAATGCCGATCTCTGTAAAATAGGCATCAGCAAGGAAGGAAAATTCCAGGGGGGCTACCGGGCACTTGATAGGCTGCTCGGCAATACTGATCACCAGCTTTCCGCCTTCCCAGTCCCTGAAAAATTCACGTAAGGCAACCGCTCCATCAACGGTATAAAAATCAAAGATCTCCTTTCGCCAAAGCTTGTCTTTCAAACCAGGCGTTTCATCCGGATTGATGTCGGTTCCCGTGGCTACGATCAGGTAATCATAATTCAATACTTTTCCCCCTTCCAGCAACACCCTGTTTTCTTCCGGTTCAATTTTGTCGATGGGCTGATATATGACGTTGACACCCGGAGGGAGAAAGTCGGTTTTGGGTTTGATCACGTCATTCCTGTCATAAATTCCAAACGGAATGAACAGGAATCCTGGCTGATAGTAGTGGGTCTTATCCTTATCCACTACGGTGATCTCCCATTCATTCCTGTCAAGAGCCTTTCTCAGCTTATTGGCCATGATGGTACCCCCCGTACCGGCTCCTAAAATAACTATCTTTTTCATATTCAATAAATTTTATTTTATATTTATGGGTTAACAATTTTGGAATTGTTATTGTTTTAACAAATGCAAATTTAGCATTATTGAGATATTTAGATGTGTTGATATAACTAATAAATATCATAACTGATATATATCATAGGGAAGGTCAAGATGAGTAAAATTTTGGATAAGAGTCTTTGTTCACAATGTGTATACCGGACATGGGCATTTAACAGGCTGACATCTGAAGAGTTGCAAGCGGTCGAAGATCATAAACAGGAGGTATATTTTAGCAAAGGCGAGGTCATTTGTTTAGAAGGGCAGCAGATCAAGAATTTTTTATATCTACGTACCGGTCTGGTGAAGCTTTTCACCACCGGGAAGAATGAAAAGGAGCACATCATTAGCATTGGCAAGCCTCTTGATTTCATCAGTTTGTTAAATATTTTTTCCAACGAAAAGCATCTTTATACCATCACTGCCATTGAAAATTCTGTGGTTTGTTTTGTGGATCTGGATATCATTAAAAAGCTGGTCAGACAGAACGGTGATTTCGCTTTGGAATTCATGGAAAAGCTCAGCCGGGTAAGCGATGATGTGATCAAAACGCGGCTGAACATCAACACCAGGCAACTAAGGGGGCGGATAGCCTATATATTGATGTTTTTCACCGATCATATCTATGGGAAAAAGGAATATGAGCTGCCGGTCAGCCGCAAGGAGATTGCCCAACTGATTGATATGAGCACCGAAAATGTGATCCGCATACTTTCGGAATTCAGAAAGGACGGACTCATTGATATTGAAGGGAAGAACATCCGGATAAAGAATGCTGACAAGCTTAACCGGGTATATGAATTAGGATGAATGCCCGGATTTCCTGAGATCCCTCACGGTTTTGGCCAGGTTGGTGGCAAATACGAAATCGTTCAGCTCTTGATTTTCGGCATCCAGGATATCGTGCCTGCTTCCTTCCCACCATTTCTGGCCGTTATAAAGAAAAATGACCTTATCGCCTATTTCCATCACCGAGTCCATGTCATGGGTGTTGATGATGGTGGTGGTTTCAAAGTCTTTGGTGAGCTCGCGTATCAATTGGTCGATGCGGATGGCTGATTTGGGATCAAGGCCCGAGATGGGTTCGTCGAAAAACAGGTAGGTAGGGTACACTGCTATAGCCCGGGCAATGGCTACTCTTTTCTTCATACCTCCGCTAATTTCTGCCGGATAAAGGTGATTGGCATCTTTGATGTTCACCCGGTCAAGACATTCTTTAACCCGGTGTTGCTTTTCTTCTTCAGTCATCCCGGTAAACATGTCGAGCGGAAATTTGATATTTTGCTCAACCGTTTCGGAATCGAACAATGCCCCGCCCTGGAAAACCATGCCGATGTTCTTTCGTATTTCTTTCTTCCTTTTAAAACTGAGTTTGTTGAACACGAGATCATCATAAAATATTCTTCCATTATCCACATTGAGTAATCCGATGATGCACTTTAGCAAAACGGTTTTTCCGGATCCGCTTTGTCCTATAATCAGGTTGGTTTCCTTTTCTTTGAACTCAATGGAAATATCCTTTAACACCGGGGTATTGCCGAAAGATTTGGATATGTTTTCTACATGGATCATGTCAACAGCATTTGTGTTAATACATAATTGGTTATCAAGATCATGACGCTGCTCTCCACTACTGCGTTGGTGCTGGCTTTTCCAACTTCCAGGGCTCCGCCTGTAGCATAATAACCACGGTAGGCAGATATGGAAGTTATAATAAAGCCGAAAATGGCTGATTTGATGAGCGCATAGGTCATATAAAAAGGGATGAATGCATACTGAATCCCAAACAGGTAGTCGTTTGAGGAGACGACACCGGCTGCTATACCGCCTAACCAGCCTCCTATTAATCCTACAAAGATGCTTAAAATAGTCAGAAAGGGCAGAAAGAAGACAGCGGCAATAATTTTAGGCATGATCAGGTAGCTGGCGGAATTAACCCCCATGATCTCCAGGGCATCGATTTGCTCGGATATTCTCATTGATCCGAGTTCAGAAGCAATGTTGGAACCAATCTTTCCGCAAAGGATCAAGGAAACGATTGTGGAGGAGAATTCCAGTAACAGAATGTCTCTAACCGTCAACCCGACCAGATAGGTAGGATAGAGCGGGCTTTCAGTATTGTAGGAGGTTTGTATGGTGATCACGCCCCCGATGAAGATGGAAATAACGGCTACAAGACTCATGGATTTGATTCCCAGAAATTCAACTTCTCGCAGTGTTTGCCGGTAATACATCCATTTTTTTTCAGGTGGGGCGAAAACCCGTCGCATAAGCAATACATAGCGCCCAAGATGGACAAACAGGTTTTTAATGAATTTGATTATCATTTTTCATAATTTTTGAGCAGATCCGCTTTCAGTTTGGCTACTCCTGTACCGGCTTTTTCCCGGATAAGACGAATATTGACTTTATGGGATGGTTTTACGGCATTGGGATCCACTAAATATACGGGACAATCCTTGTTTGCAAAATCTACCAGACCTGCTGCCGGGTAAACCTTCAGGGATGTACCGATTATTGCCAGAATGTCGGCCTGCTGAGTCAGGGTCGCGGCTTCCTCAATGGCCGGCACGGGCTCTCCGAACCATACTACATGCGGACGCAACTGATATCCTTTCTCGCATTTGTCGCCCAAATTTAACTCTGTTCCTTCAATATCATAAATCAACCCGGGATCTATTGTGCTTCGGGCTTTCCTGAGTTCTCCGTGGAGGTGAAGTATTTTTGAGCTGCCGGCCCGTTCATGCAGATCGTCAATGTTCTGGGTGATAATCTGCACATCAAAGTAGTTTTCCAGTTCCGCGAGGATTCTGTGGGCTTCATTGGGTTTGGCTTCCAGAAGTTGTTTCCTTCGTTCATTGTAAAATCTCAGCACCAGTTCGGGATCTTTTTCCCATGCTTCAGGACTTGCCACTTCCGTCACATCGTATTGTTCCCATAATCCACCCATGTCACGAAAGGTCTTAAGGCCACTTTCCGCACTGATACCAGAACCGGTCAATACCACCAGCTTTTTCATGATTGTTGGTTTTGATCTTTACAAAATTAATGATTTTGATGCTTGAAATGTCTACGGTTTGTAGATTTTTGCCTTAGAAAGCAAATAGTGATAGCATCTTTCCAAAAACCAAATAGCACCCTGTAGGGTGCTATTTCTTTGGGTATATTTGTTTTCTGGGGCTATTGATCAGCATCAGGGAAGAATAAGCTGTTCTGATGGTAAGGGGTTATAAATTTTTCTGATCCCTATTCCACCTCTTCCTCCGGCATTTCGTCCTCGGGCTCGCCTTTTAGATATTTGAAGGTAACTCCATAGGAACGCATGATGCGCCGTTGGCTTGGGTTATCCTTTTTCCT